>JALDXK010000023.1:0-21146 GCA_032155105.1 Acidobacteriota bacterium | reverse complement strand
CGGCGACTCACCGGTGACGGTGATGTTCTGCTCGAGCGTGCCGACTTCGAGCGTGATCTCCAGCGACAGGTTGCTGCCTACCTGCAGCAGCAGGCCCCCTCGCTGGAACTTCCGGAACCCGGCGAGCTCGGCCTCGACGCGGTACGGCCCGGGCACGAGGCCCGTGGCGAAGTAGGACCCATCGGCATTGCTGACGATGCTCCGGTAGACGCCACTGCCTTCGTGCGTGATCAGGATCGTCACGCCTGGCAGCGGCAGGCCCGACGAATCACTGGCCTTCCCCTGGATGGACGATTGGCCCTGTTGTGCAAATGCTGAACAGACGAACACCAGCAACCCGCCGATGGAAACAGCAAGACGACGACGCATGGTGACCCCCTTTGAGGCGGACGACCGCAGAGACGAAAGCGACGCGAAGTTATAAGTGCGGACGAGAGAGGACGGCCGCCGAGGGGTGGGGATTGGAGGCGCTACAGGAGAAAGCCCGTGCGCCTCAAGCCGCTATGCAGCGACGAAGAGCGGGCACGTGAGCACAATACGGTTGCGTGAGTTTGTTGTCAAGCTAACGAATAACTGAGCGGCAGCGCTTGTTTGACGGGCGATGCCCTCATCCCATCGATGACGCGATCCGAGTGCATCGAGCAGCTGGTTTGGCGGGGCTGTCCTAACGCCTCAGAACGCCCGCGTAAACGTCAAGCTATCGTCTAGACGAAGCCTTGGCGGCCGGCGATACCCAATCGAAGTGTTGTCGAGCAACCGCAGCGACCTCAACATCGCCTTCGCCGATCAAGCCGCACAGTTGCGCAACGTGAGGGATCGAATCCGAATGGGACGCTCGCGACGGGCTCATCCATTGACTGAGGCGTGCCAACCATACAACCCCCGGCTATCTTTACATTATAAAGTTCTTTGTCTACAATGCTGCCGGAGGTCGCGATGTTCCGTTTCATGCTTCCGCTCGGGCTTGCTGTCGCGTTGCCGGCCGCCAGCGGCTGCGCGCATCGTCCCGAAACTCCGCTGGCCGAGGCCGCCGTCCGCAACGACGTCGCCGCCGTTCGCCAGCTTCTCGACGCCGGCCATAAAGCCGATGAAATGAGTGGCTCGTGGACCGCGTTGATCTGGGCCTCGCGGTCCGGATCAATCGACGCGATCAATCTCCTCCTCGATGCGGGGGCCGACGTGAACCTGCCGGGACCCACGGACGACAACTGGGACGCCACGCCGCTGCAACACGCCATTCTCGAGCGGCAGCCTGCCGCCGTCCGGGTTCTTGTCGATCGCGGCGCCGACCCGAATCGCGGCGCCGGCCCGGGAAGCCAGGCGCCGCTGCTCCTCGCAGCCGGCGACACGGATCCCACCATCGTCACACTCCTGCTCGCCCACGGCGCAGACCCGACCGTCGAGAACGACACAGGAGCCACGCCGTTGTCGCGTGCGGTCGCCGCCGGCACGCTCCACGGACCCGACCGTCCGATGTTCGGCGGCTGCCGCGTCGAAACGGTCCGCGCGCTCCTGACGCACGATCCGGCGCTTCGTTTGAAGCGCAACGCCGCCTGGAACGACGCGATCTGGTGGGCGCGCTTCCAGAGATGTGAAGACGTGCTCAGATTGATTGGCGAGTAGCCTTCCGATGCTATTTCCGCACGGCGTTGGCGGTGTCGCCCGTTGGCGGCCCTCCGGGCCGCTGGTAGTTTGGAAACGCCGGCCGCTTGGGTTGCGAGGGCGGCGCCTTCGCCAGCTCCGCCATCACGATCTCGATCGCCTTGTCCAGTTGCGGATCCTTGCCCTGTCGCACCGCTTCCGGATCCTGCTCGACTTCGATATCGGGCTGGATGCCCACATTCTCGGCAATCCATTTCGACTGCGACGGATCCCACACCGCGGAGCTGGGCGAGGAGACGAACCCGCCGTCCATCAGCGCCGGGGCGCCGGCGCGCCCAACGAGTCCGCCCCACGTGCGCTTGCCAACGAGTGGGCCCACGCCGGCCCTGCGGAAATACCACGGCATCGCGTCACCGCCCGACCCGGCAAATTCGTTGATGATCATCACCTTGGGACCGAAGATGGCGCCTTGCGGCTGCAGTTCGTCTTCGCCGTCGCGCGTGGCGACACGGCTCAACGGCTTCCGCGACAGCGTCTCGACGATGTCGGTGGCCAGCGCGCCGCCGCCGTTGAATCGCTCGTCGATGATCGCCGCGCTCTTGTTCACTTGCGCGTAGAAGTAGCGGTTGAAGTTCGTGTATCCGCCGAAGGCCGTGTCGGGCATGTAGATGTAGGCGACGCGCCCGCCGGTCGCCTGGCTCACCTTCCGCCGGTTGTCTTCGACCCACGCGAACGTGCGCAAGCCGGACTCTGATGGCACCGGCACCACGATGACCGTGCGTGCGCCGTCGCCGTTGGCGTTGGGCCCGACGCGCAGTGCCACCTGCTTGCCGGCCCTCGCCTCGAAGAAGCTATAGACACTGCTGGCGGTGGTGACGTCACGGCCATCAACCGCAAGCAGGAACTCGCCCGCCGCGACGTTGACGCCCGGCTCGGTCAGCGGCGCGCGCAGCGTCGGGTTCCAATTCTCGCCGTTGTAGATCCGCCGGAAGCGATAGCGGTTGCCGGCGACCTCGTAGTCCGCGCCGAGTAAGCCCGTCTGAATTGTCCGCACCTCGGGTTGCTCGCCGCCGCCGGCGCCAAGGTGACCGACGGTCATCTCGCCCATCATTTCCTGGAACAGATACGTCAGGTCGCTTCTCGACGACAGCCTGGTCAGGAAGCGCTCATACCGGCCCATCATGTCCGCGAGGTTCACGCCGTGCAGGCCCGGGTCGTAGAACATCTCGCGCTGGATGCGCCAGGCGTCGCGGAACATCTGCGGCCATTCCAGTCGCGGGTTGATCTTGACTTCCAAATCCGCCGTCTGCAGCTGCTTCGCGCCACCGTCACCGGGCGGCGGCCCGGGTGGTCCGCCGGCGCCCGCCGGCAGCAGCGGCCGGAGCGTGCCGATCATCCAGCGCAGCGTCTCGCCCTGTCCCTGTGTATAGAGCATCTTTTCGCCGTTGTACGCGATCTGGAACACGCGCACGCCATTCACCGGCGTGTCGGCGCGGCGCTGCTGCAAATCGAATCGATGCACGGTGAGGCCGGGGCCCGGCATGCCGGGCGCGCTCGGTGGCGCTTCAAGGGCCAGCAACGTGCCCGCCTTTCCCGTCTGCAGGCTGACGTAGGCCCGGGGCGGCATCGGCAGCGCGAGCACGCGCTGCAGGATGTTGTCGAAATCGATCGTCACCGCCGGCGCCGATGCGGCCGGTGGCGATGCACTCGGAGAGGATGCACCCGGTGTCGGCGCGGTCTCTGGCTTCGACGGCGTACCGCCGTCGGCGGGCTTCGCCGGCGCGGCGCCGCGATCTGCTTCTTCGTCGCTCTGCGGCGACAGCGGCGACGGATCATCCTTGTCGAGCACGATCAAGTAAATGCTCGACGTCGGCGTGCGCGTCATCGCCTGGATGTCCGGCTGTAGCGACGACCCGGAATCGGTCGACGCTGTGAAGAACAGGTACTTGCCGCTGCGGTCCCAGACCGGATCGCCGGCATCGCTCATCCCGTCGGTGACCTGCGTGGCCTTGCCGTCGGCGAGCGAATAGACGTGCACCGCGCTCATGTAGTTGTCGAGGCGCGAGGCGTAGGCGAGCCATTTCGAATCCGGCGACCACGACGCGCCTAGTTCGGGAAGTCCGTAGTAGCGGTCCTTGGCCACCCTGACCGGCTTGCCCGCGTCCAGGTCAACGTACCAGAGCGACAGGTGCACGTCCATGAACGCGATCTTCTTGCTGTCGGGCGACCATCGTGGCGCACGGTAGATGGTGGACTCACCCAGGGCAATCTTCCGCGGCGCGCTCCTGCCGTCCTGCGGCGCGATGTGCAGCGCGTACTCGCCAGATTCATCGGAGAAATACGCGACGCTCGAGCCGTCGGGAGACCAGGCCGGGCTGCGCTCCATCACGCCGGGGGTGTTGGTGAGGTTGCGCGCGTCGCCCTTTTCTTCAGGGACAGTGATGATCTCGCCGCGCCCCTCGAACACCACGCGCACGCCGTTCGGCGAAATCGAGGCGTTGGTGAGGCGCGTGGCCACCTTGACGAAGCGTTCGCGCACCTCATCGAGATCGCCCGAGACGCTGATCGTCAGCGCCTCGAGTCGCCCCGACTTGAGATCGTAGAGATGCAGGCCTCCGAACTGTTCGACGACGATCGCGTCGCCTGCGGCGGATGCCGACTTGAAGTCCATCCCGCGATTCTCGACCGCGCGCACCACGCGCTTGGTGGCCGGGTCGTAGTTGAACAGGGTGACCGGCCCCTCGCGGTCGGAGAGGAACCAGATCTTGCCGGCGGCCCACATCGGCCGGAAGTCGTTAGAGTTATCTCGCGGCACGCGCTCGATTCGCGACGTCGCCAGGTCGGCCAGCCAGATCGGCGTCGTCTGGCCGCCGCGGTATCGCTTCCACATCGTGAACGCCCGCTGCACGGGGACGTAGGCGATGCGTCCGCCGTCGGGCGAGAAGGCGCCCTCGTAGCCGATGGGCAGTGGCAGCCGCTCGTCGGCGCCGCCGTCGAGTCCGATCGTGAACAGTTGCTGATAGCTCGCGGGCGCGGCCGATCGACCTGATCTGAACAGCACGCGCTTGCCGTCCGGCGTCCAGCCTTGCACGGCGTCGGCGCCGGGATGCCACGTCAAACGCCTGGGCACTCCGCCCGCGGACCGCACGACGAACACGTCGACATTGCCGTCGTAGCGGCCCGAGAACGCCACCATCGATCCGTCAGGAGAGAAGACCGGGTTGGTTTCTTCTCCCGGTCCGGTGGTCAACCGAGCCGCCTGCCCACCACTCCGCGGCGCCGTCCAGAGGTCACCGCCGTACTCGAAGACGATGGTGGTCGCGCTCAGAGCCGGGTTGCGAAAGAACGTCGTGCCTTCATCGGCGACCAGCGTGGGTGCCGCAATCAGGGACAACAGCAGAACCGATCGCGCGAACGTCATGGAGCCTCCTCGGATGCAGGGATGATACGCCGGGATCGGCAGGCGCGCGCGAGTGCGTGCCGGGGCGGGGATCGGTGCCGCTGACGCGCGCCGGTAGCGCGCGTCGCCAACCGGCTGAGCGCCCGCGGCACGAACGGGCGAGCGAAGTGAGCGAGTGACGTGCCGGGGGCGGGAATCGAACCCGCACGGCCCTGTCGGGCCTCAGGATTTTAAGTCCTGTGCGTCTGCCAGTTTCGCCACCCCGGCGTACACAGTCTGCAGTCGGCAGTCGGCAGTTAAGAGTTGAGCGGTCAGCGGGCAGTTCAGTGTACAGTTTACCTTGTGAGCGCCGACATGATTGACGTGGATGTGTGGGTGAGAGGCCAGCAGGATGCGACCACGCGGCGGATCCAGGGCGTGCCGGCAGATGCGGCCGACTGGACCGACGAGGACGTGAAGTCGCTGCTCGAACAGATGCTGATGGCGCTCGAGCGCGCGAAGAACCCGGTCGGCGAGGCGCCGCCGATCTCGTTGCGCGGTTTCAGCTGGATCGTCAGCCCCGAGGAAGACGGCGTGCTGGTCCACCTCGAAATGCAGATGGGCACCGCCAGCGCCGGGCCGTTCGACATAGACGAGGCGCGGCTCACCGAGATGATCGCGCGCGTCATGGGCGGCCCCAAGCCGTCCACGCTGATCCACTAGTCCCCTGAAATAATCGGCGTCTAATCGGTGTCTAATCGGTGGCCCAGCGCGGCGGCCGCTTCTCCAGGAACGCCCGCACGCCCTCCGCGGCGTCGGGCGTCTTGATCAGTCCCGCCAGGTAATCCCGTTCAGCCGCGTCGAGCGCCGGTTCGGCTTGCGCGCGCAGGGTGAGGCGCGAGGCCGCCACCGCGTGCGACAGCGCCACTGCCGAGTGCGGCGCGAGGTGCGCGTCGAACCAGATGGCCGCCGCTTCACGCAGGCTCGCCTGCGCGCCCACCACAGACACCAAGCCCGCGTCATGCCAGTACTGCGCCGTTTGCGTTTGCCCGGTGACGATGGCGCGCGTGGCCCGAGAGGCGCCGACGCGAAGCGGCAACAGCGCGGCCGCCGCGGGTGGAAAGGCGGCGAGCCGAATCTCCGGCAACCCGAACACCGCCGTGTCGGTGGCGATGATGTCGTCGCAGGCGAGCGCCAACTCGAAGCCGCCGCCGAGACATCGGCCCTCGACCAGCGCCGCCGTCGGCGATGGAAACGCCAGCAGGCGCTTGAAGACGCGATGCGTTTCCGGCAACACGGTCGCCATCATCGCCGGCACGTGCTCCTGGATGCGGGCGCCATACGAAAACTCGCCGCCGCTCCCTTCGACGGTGAGCCACTTGATCCCGGGCTGCGACTCGAGCGCATGAATCGCCGCGCCGAGCGCGCGCACCAGTTCGAGCGACAGCAGGTTGCCGCGCGGCGAATCGAGGACCAACCGGCGCCACGCGCCGTCGCGCGCAGACAGTGATTCGACGGGGCCGCTCATGCTTCCTTCGCTCTTTCCGGCGTTCCTCGAGACACCAGCACGCCCGGATCGGTCGAGGGTGCATCGCACGCAAACCCGCGGCAGACGTACGCGGTCGCCTCCCCGTTCACCATTTTCATGTCGGCAACCCAGGGCATGTGCGCCGCGTGAGCTTTCTGCTCCGACGGGTCGAACAGCGTAATCACCGCGAAGGGCCGGTACTGCTGGTGCGCGGCGATCCACATCGCGCGGGTGTCGTCCCGGCCGCGCTGGCCGACAATCACGATCTGCTCACCCCCGGCCACCGCGGTCTCGAGCGCCGCGGCCATGAACGGCACGGCGCGTCCCATCTCCTCGAGCCGTCCGCCAAACGACGCGATCGCCTCGGTCGCGCGATCCGTGTAGTGACGTTCGCCGGTGAGGTGCGCCAGCGTCAGCACGTTGAGCGCCGCAACGGAGGTCGGCGCCGGTTCCGCACCGTCGTAGTCCTCCTTCATGCGCAACAACACCGACGCATCCGCGCCGGTGGTGCTGAACCAGCCGCCGCCCACCGGATCCCAGAACAGCTCGTCCATCCGCGACTGCAGCTCGCGGGCCCACGCGAGCCAGTCCACATCGCCAGTGGCCTGGAACAACTCGAGCAGGCCGAACACGAGGTAGGCGTAATCCTCGGCGTAGGCGTCGATGGCGGCGTCACCGTCACGATAGCGGCGCAGCAGCCGGCGGTTCGCCGCGTCCCACAGGGTGTGGCGGATGAACGCCGCCGCGGCCACCGCGTTGAGCAGGTGCGCCTCGGCGACGGCGTCCACCTGCGGATTGACGGTGTTCTCCTGGCCGAGCGCACTGCCTACCAGCACGCGCGAGGCCCGCGCGAACGCGCCGATCATCAGCCCGTTCCACGCCGTCAGCACCTTGTCGTCGAGCTGGGGCCGCGGCCGGAGCTCTCGCACGTCGAACAGCAGCTGGCGCGATCGCAGCAGCGATTCGGCCACGTCCAGCGGCGTCTGGTTGAGCGTGCGCGCGATGTCGGCGATCGACTGCGCGGTGTGCAGCAGGTTCTTGCCCACGAACTCCTGCTGCGGATCGAATGGCGCGTTGCCGTTGGGCAGGATGCCGTAGCGCGCCGCGAACACCGGCGCCGATGCCCCCAGCTGCGTCTGGATCTCCTCCGCCGTCCACACGTAGAAGGCGCCCTCCATCTTGTGAGGATGTTCGCCGGGGGCCGGCTTGGCCTCCGAAGCCTTGGCGAAGGAGGCAATACTGTCGGCGTCTTCGGCCGAATAGAAGCCACCCTTTTCGTCGGTCATGTCGCGGCGCACGTACTGCAGCGTGTCTTCGGCGATCTGCAGGAAGAACGGATCACTCGTCGCCTGCCCGGCTTCGAGGTACGCCAGCACGAGCTGGGCCTGGTCGTAGAGCATCTTCTCGAAGTGCGGCACGCGCCAGTTGCCGTCCACCGAGTAGCGATGAAAGCCGCCGCCGATGTGGTCGCGCATGCCGCCGAGCGCCATCGCGCGCAGGGTCTGCACCACCATCGCCAGCGCCTGGTCGTTGCCGGTGCGGATGTGCTCGCGCAGGAGGAACAGCAGTTCGCTCGGCCGCGGGAATTTCGGCGCGTCGCCGAAGCCGCCGCGACGCGTATCGAAGGACTGTTGAAACTGGGCGAAGGTCTTCGCCAGTGCCGATTCGCCCGGCTGGGCCGCAGCAGGCGCGGATCCCGCAGAGGCCCCAGAAGGCGCAGATGACGCAGAAGCGCCGCGCGCCATGATCGCCAGGCGATCGACAATCTCCTGCGCCGACTTCACCACCTGCAGGCGATCTTCGCGCCAGGCCCGGCCGATCTCCTTCAGCACGTCCACAAAGGCCGGCCGACCGTACTGCGACGTCGGCGGAAAGTAGGTGCCGCCGTAAAACGGCTGCAGGTCGGGCGTGAGCCAGACGCTCATCGGCCACCCCCCGGCGCCGGTCGTGGCCTGCACGAAGGTCATGTACACGCGATCGACGTCCGGCCGTTCCTCGCGATCGACCTTGATCGAAATGAACCCGTCGTTGAGGACGCGCGCCACGCCTTCGCTCTCGAACGATTCGCGCTCCATGACGTGACACCAGTGGCACGTCGCGTAGCCGATCGAGAGGAAGATCGGCTTGCCCGAGGCCCGGGCGGCATCGAACGCCTCTTGTCCCCACGGGTGCCAATCCACGGGGTTGTGGGCGTGCTGAAGGAGGTAGGGGCTCTTCTCGCGCTCGAGACGGTTGGGCACATTACATGATACTTGCCGGGAACCGGGATCCGGGATCCGGAAGAACTCTTGCCCGGTGCTCGGTGCCCGGAACCCGGACCGGACAAGCGCTTTAACGGTTCCCGGATCCCGGTTCCCGGATCCCGGCATGCATCACGCTTGGAGTTCTTTACTCAGCTGTACGTGCCGCCTCGCCGCCTCCTGGAGTCGGGCGTAGCTGGCCGTCATCTCCACCCCGTAGATGAAGATCACCGCGCTCACGTAGATCCACAACAGGAACACGACCACCGCCGCAATGGACCCGTGGATGACGTTCCAGGTCGCCAGGTCCGAGGCGTACCACGAGAACAGGATGAACGCCAACCGCCACAGCACGCCCACCAGGATTGCGCCCGGCCACACGTCGCGGAACCGCACCCTGGTGTTCGGGATGAAGTAGAAAATCAACGCGACGCAGCCGATCAGCAGCAGCGTCGCCACGTAACTCGCGACGATGCCCGAGAGCCAGTCGAGCCAGGACGAGCGCACGAACGCCTCGCCGAGCCGGGTTTGGGCGAGCTTCACCAGGCTGGCAATCACCAGGCCGACCATCAACACCAGGCCCGCCGACATCATCATCAGGAAGCCGACGAGCCGATGCCCGAGAAAGCTCCGCCGCTTCTCGACCGCCCAGGCGTGATTCACGGCGGCGGTAATCGCGTTGAACACGCCGAGCGAGGCCCACACCAGCGCCACGACACCCCAGAACCCGAACGTGAAGGGCGACACTGACAGCGCCTCGACCTGGCCGCTGATGAAATCGAACTGCCGGGGAAAGTACCGGAAGATGAACCGCACCACCGCGTCACGCTCGCCGGCGTCCGACGTCATCTCGCCGAGAATCTGCAGCGCGAGCAGGACGATGGGAAAAAGCGACAGCAGCGCGTAGTAGGCAATCGACGCCGCGTGCGTCAGCCCCTCGCTGTTGTACAGCTCGTTGACGCCGCGCCACGCAGCCAGGCCGATCAGCCGCACGCGCCCGGCAGGCTTCGGAGGCGGCGTCGTCATGGGCACCGTGGTGCTTTAGGCTTCTTCGGCGATGCGCACCGACGCGCGAGGGTCCTTGATGTGGTGCTTCTTGATTTTGCTGTAGAGCGTCGGACGATACAGGCCAAGGATCTGCGCCGCCTCCTGCTTGTTCCAGTTCGTCCGCTGCAGCGTTTGCAGGACCGCCATGCGCTCGATCTCGGCAAGCGTATGATGCGGCGGCACTGTGAACGCATCTTCGGCGACGGCATCGCCGCGGATCGAATCCGGCAGATCCTGCGGCTGCATGTCGTTCGCCTTCGCCACCAGCACCGCGCGCTCGATCGCGTTCTCGAGCTCGCGCACGTTGCCGGGCCATCGGAACCGGATGAGCAGATGATACGCCGCCGGTGAAATCCCCTTGACGTTCTTTTGGTAGCGGCCGTTGAACTTCTCCAGGAAATGCGCGCACAGCAGCGGCAAGTCCTCGGTCCGCTCGCGCAACGGAGGCACCCGCAGCGTGACGGTATTGATGCGAAAGTAGAGGTCTTCGCGCAGCCGGCCGTCCTTGATCGCGGCGTCGGGGTCGATATTGGTGGCGCAGATCAGCCGGAAATCCACCTTGACGAGCCGATCGCTGCCAATCGGCCTGTACTCCCGTTCCTGGAGCACGCGCAGCAGCTTGGTTTGCAACAGCAGCGGCATCTCGCCAATCTCGTCGAGCAGCAGCGACCCGCCCGCCGCCAGTTCGAGTAGCCCGACCTTGTCGGTGGTCGCGCCAGTAAACGCGCCCTTCTTGTAGCCGAACAGCTCCGACTCGATCAGCTCCTTCGGCAGCGCGGCGCAGTTGATCTTGATGAACGGCCCTTCGGCGCGGCCGCTGCGCACGTGGATGGCATTGGCGATCAGCTCCTTGCCGACGCCGTTCTCGCCGACGATCAGGATGTTCGCGTCGCTTTCGGCCACCGCTTCGACCAGCTCGAACAGCTCGCGCATCTTCTTGCTCTTGCCGATGATGTTGTGAAACGCGTACTGATCGCGGACCTGCTCCTTCAACCGCTCGTGCTGAGCGCGCTCGACCTGGAGATCGGTGGCGCGGTCGAGAATCGAGATGATGCCGGCCGGATCGAGGTTGGATTTCTCGATGAAGAAAAACGCGCCCGCCTGCCCCGCCTCGAGCGCCCGCGTGATGGTGCCGACGCCGCTGATGACGATCATCTCGGGCTCGTCATCGATCGCCTTGAGCTGCCTGAGCAGCGCGATGCCGTCGACGTCCGGCAGCACCAGGTCGAGGAGCACCACGTCCGGCCGCCACGCCTTGAACAGCTCGACGCCGCGCGAGCCGATGGCCGCGGCACGCACCTCGTAACCGGGCGTCCGCTCGGCCTGCTCGATGACCATCTTCAACCAGTCCGTAACCATCGGCTCGTCATCGACGACGAGCACCCGACGCCGGTTAGGAGTCTTTACAGACATAGATGCAGCAGGGCCCTGCGTAAATGTAGTGAATTAATACGAAAAACACTACCGATGAAAAGAGCGGAACGGATACCCCCCGTTCCGCTCTTCCCCGACATTCAAATCACGGCCGGCGCGCCTTCGCCTGCAAACCGCTCACCGCAGGCGGACGCGCCGGCTCAAACAGGCCTGCGGCCCTGGATCACGCGAATCAGCACGACGGCGATCGCGAGCACCAGCAGCAGGTGGATGAATCCGCCGAGCGTAGAGCCGCTCACCATCCCGAGCAGCCAAAGGACGATGAGGAGAACGAGAATCGTAGTCAGCATTGTTGTTGGCTCCTATGACTGATAACCGCTCGTGCCCGGCGTGCTCGAGTACGAGTCGCCCATCGACGCGGTCGTTCCACCGGTGTAACGGTCCGTGGTCTTGTCTTCGTATCCGAGCTTCGCACTCGCCTGGTCGATCTTGGCGTTGGCCTTGTCGGCAAGGTCGCGATAGCGCCGCGCCGCGGCGTCGCGCACCGAGCTGTAGCCCTGGCTGAGATCCTGGCGCACCTGCGCGCCGCTCTTGGGCGCCATCAACAGCGCCACGCCTGCGCCCACCAGCGCGCCTGCGAGCGCGCCGAGCAGGAACACGCCGCTGCCTGCCGAGTCATGTTCATTCCACCGTGCCATTGCCGTCTCCTTTTAAGTTGCCGCTCATCTCCGAAGTGGCGGTGTCGTCGAGGCGCCGCGCGGCGCGGTGCTTCCGCCATGTCTGAATGCCCCGCCACACGCCGATCGCAAGCGCGGCCCGCGGCGCCGTGACCACCGAGGCGACGGAGCCGACCGAATTCTTCATCGTCCCCATCGCGTCGCGGACGTCGGTCATCACGTCGTCCACGGCCGTGCTGCCGCGGCTGACGGCTCGCGCGGCTTCGTCTACGCGCATCGAGATGCGCACGAGCTGCTCACGAAGCTCCGCGGCCTGCTGTTCCGCGAGCGTTCGTGCGTCAACGAGCGCGGCCGCAGCTCGACGCCACGCAATGTACGCGCCGACTCCGGCGGCGAGAAACAGCAGCGTCTGGACCACCAAACACACCGCCATCACGACCAGCGCGCGCTCAAGCACAACAATGTCTGTAGTCATTTGCTCCATCGCTGGGTAACGTGTTACCTATTCTCATGAGCCCGCTCCATACCGGAATGGTTTGGGTGACTCGAGTGGTCGTCGGATTCCAGGAGGTGCTCGACCTCGTTGACCAGCGCATCCAGGTCAACCGGTTTCACGATCACGCGGTCGAAGCCGGCGTTGCGGGCCATCGAGAGTTGCCGCTCGTGCGAATAACCAGTGGCGGCAATGAGCGGAATGTCGTGTGTAGCGGGATTACGCCGCAATCGGAGGGCCGCGTCGAAGCCAGAGACGCCGGGAAGCTCCAGGTCGAGCACGATCAAGTCGGGCAGCAGCCGTTCGGCCTGGGCAATCGCGGACGCTCCATCCACGGCGGTCGACACGCGATATCCACGCGACCTCAGATAGAGCGTCCAGATGTCGAGGGCATCGGGATAGTCGTCGACGATCAGAATGTGCTTACGTTGTGCGCCCATCTCGACAAGTTCGTCCACGTCATCCGTGTTCAATGTACGTGCCAAATAGATGAGGACTCGCTACGTGCTAGGCTTGCTCGCATGCAGCCGAACTTGGCGCAGGTCTTGAATACACTCGCTCACGAGATCCGGACGCCACTGGCGGTGTCGCAGGGCTACTTGAAGCTTTATCTCGACGGACGGCTCACGGACGCGGAGGATCAGCGGCGCGCATTTCAGCAAACGCGCGACGCGCTTGGCACGCTCGCCACCCTCTGTAACGAGATGGGCAAGGTGAGCGCGCTCTCGGAAGTCGCGTCGCCCGCGCTCCTCGAGCGCGTCAGCGCGCGGGCGTTCGTCGAGCAGGTACAGCGCGCAGCGGAAGTACAGGACACGGCATGGAGCGGCGAGGGCGGTGAGGCGAACATCGCCGCGCAAAGCGTGACGGATCTGGCGCACGCGGTGGCGGTGGTCGCGAAAGCGGCGTTCGACGAAGCGCGTGAACAGCCGCATGCGGTGCGGGTGATCAGCGGCCCTGAGGCTCGTAGCCTTGGTGAAGGGGCCACCGAACTGCTGATGCTCGCCGGAACGCCCGACGCACTTCCCGCCCTCGAGACGGGCGCCAGCGGCGGCGGTGGTGCCGACACAGTGAATTTCACGAAAGGCGGAAAGGGCTTGCGATTGATTTGGGCGGCTTTCGTATTACAGCGGCATAACGTGCAGACGTGGACACACAAGGACCACCGGGCGTCGGTGGGTTTCCGCTTCCCATTGGTGCAGCCATGACCAGCAGCGCCACACTTGCCATCGTTGACGACGATCAGCCATTCGCCGAGTACCTGCAGACACTCCTGAAGACCCGTGGCTACGAAACCCTGTCGTTCCAGAGCGGCGATGCGTTGCTGGCCGCCTTGCGCGAGGGCGCACTGCCCGACGTGATCCTTCTCGACGTCCTGATGCCGGGCCTCGACGGCCTCGAAACACTGCGGCAGATCCGCCTCGCCCACCCGGTGGCGCAGGTGGTGATGCTGTCGGGCGGGCAGACGCCGGCGACGATTGTCGAAGCCGTGCGCCTCGGCGCTACCGACTACGTGGTCAAGCCCGGCGATCCCGACGGCGTTGGCGAGGTCGCGCTCGAAGCGGCGATCCGTAACGCGCTCGAGCGCCTCTCGCTCACCAATGAAGTGACGCGCCTGCGCACGCAGGTCGGCCAGGATCCCGACGGCGCGCAACCCTGCTGGAGCTCCGGCAAGGCCATGCAGCCGGTGATGACGATGGTCGATCGCGTCGCCGACAACGACATCAGCGTGCTGCTGCGCGGCGAAAGCGGTGTCGGCAAGGAAGTGATCGCCCGCGAGATCCACCGCCGCTCGCCGCGGCGCGCGCATCCGTTCGTGAAGGTCAACTGCGCGGCCCTGCCCGCCGAGTTGCTCGAGAGCGAGCTGTTCGGCCACGAGCGCGGCGCGTTCACCGGCGCCGCGTCGACGCGCGTCGGCAAGTTCGAATTCGCGCAGCACGGCACCATCATGCTCGACGAAATCGGCGAGATGCCCCAGGCGCTGCAGGCGAAGATCCTGCACGTGTTGCAGGACCGCGAGTTCACGAAGCTGGGGAGCAACCGCAGCGTCGAAGTCGACGTACGAGTGATTGCCGCGACCAACCGCGATCTCGAGAAGATGATGAACCAGGGCACGTTCCGCGAAGACCTCTACTACCGGCTGCAGGTCATCGAGGTGCACGTGCCGCCGCTGCGCGAGCGGCGCGAGGAGATCCCGCAGCTGATCGAATTCTTCCTGCTGAAGTTCGCGTCGGTCTACCGGCGTCCGCCGATGCGCCCGTCGCTCGTGCTGCAGGAGGCGCTGCTCAGCTACGAATGGCCGGGCAACATCCGCGAGCTCGAGAACATGATGAAACGGCTCGTGGTGCTGCAGGACGAAACGCTGATCCTCGCCGAGCTTGGACGCCTGCGCACCGCGCGCGCCAACGCCGACGCGGAACAACAGCACCAGCAGCAGCACCATTCCGCCGGCGGCGGGTATCCCGCACCGACGATCCCGATGCAGCGGCCACCGGCCGCGCCGGTGTTTACCGTGCCGGCGCCGCCGCAGCCGGAGCCGCCCAGCGCCTTCGCGATGATGAACAACGCCGACGGCGTCAACCTGCAGGAACTGGCGCGCACAGCCGCCATGGGTGCCGAGAAGGAAGCGATTCAGCATGCGCTCGAGCGCTTCCGCTGGAACCGGCGCAAAACGGCCGAGTACCTCCAGGTCAGCTACAAGACGCTCCTGAACAAGATGAAGGAGTGCGGGATCAGCGAGTCGCCGTCGGCCTAAGCGGCAGACCGCCCCTTCGCAGCCAGGAACACTTCCGCCAGGAGGCGTTCCGGATCGAGTGGCTTCGACAGGTGCGCGCGGAAGCCCGCAGCCAGGGCTTTCGCGCGATCCTCGGGACGTGTATAGGCGGTGAGCGCGATCGCCGGAATGCGCTCGCCTTCTGGCAACGAGCGCAACCGCCGCAGCAAACCATAGCCATCGTCATCCGGCAGGCCGACGTCGCAGATCAACACGTCGGTCGGCCACTCGCCGGTAATGCGCAGGCACTCCGCCGCGGTACCGGCGGTTTGCGTTTCACATCCGTGCAGCTTGAGAATCGCCATCACCGCCGCCGCCGAATCCGCGTCGTCTTCTGCGATGAGCACGTGGAGATGGTTGAAGTCGGGTTCGAGCTTCGGCGAGGTCGCCCTCGCGGCTGCGGTGCCCAAGGCCAGCGGCAACGAGACGCTGAAGGTCGAGCCGCGGCCCGTACCCTCGCTCTCGGCAGTGATCCGGCCGCCGTGCAGGTCGACGAGCCGCCTCACAATGGCAAGCCCGAGGCCCAGCCCGGATCGCGTCGTCGCCGACGCCCCCTGGCGGAACGGCTCGAACACGTGCGGGAGGAACAACGAGTCGATGCCCTCGCCCGAGTCCGTCACCCGGATCACGGCGCGGCCGTTCTCGCGTCCGAGCGCGATGTCGATGTGTCCGCCGCGCGGCGTGTACTTGACCGAATTCGCGGCGAGATTCCAGGTGACCTGCTGCAGGCGATGCTCGTCGCCGATCACCGGAATCGGCTCGTCGGGCAGCTGCACGCCGATGGTGATGTCCTTCGCGTTGGCGGCGTGACGAATCGTCTCCACCGCGTGCTCGATGACGGTTCTTAGGTCGAGCGGCGACACGGTGAGGCTGACGCGGCCCTGGATCATGCGCGACACGTCGAGCAGGTCTTCGATGAGGCGGGTCTGGATCTTCGCGTTGCGCTCGATGGCGTTCACGGCCTGCCGCTGCTGGTCCTCGCTTAACACCGCGCCGCTCTGCAGCACATGGACCCATCCGACGATGGCGTTGAGCGGCGTGCGAAGCTCGTGCGACGCCGTGGCCAGGAACTCGTCCTTGAGGTGACTCGCCTCTTCGGCAAGCCGGCGCGCGCTCTCGGCCTTCTCGACGGCCGCCGCGCGCTCGTCGAGGGCGAGGTGCAGTTCGTGCAAGTCCACGGCGGCGCCAACCCAGCCGATGATCCGTCCGTGATCGTCGCGATCGGGCACCACCCGCGCGCGATACCAGCGGAACTCTCCGGTCGTGACACGGAAACGAAACTCTGCCTGGAAAATCACCTCCGAGTGCAACGCTTCGTGCCAGCCGGTCATCAGGCGATCGCGATCGTCGGGGTGCACCGACTCCATCCATCCGAAGCCCAGCGCACGCTCGCGGCTCAGTCCGGTCATGATCAGGAAGCCGGGGCTGAGAAAGATCGCGTCGCCATCGGGACCGGCGCGGAAGAGATGGACTGGACTGAGGTCGGCAATCAGGCGGAACTGCTGCTCGCTGAGCTTCAGCTCAGCCATTGCCTTGGAAAGCGCCTGGGTTCGGTCGGTGACTTGCTGTTCAACTGAGGCGAGCGCGTCCTGTAACCGCGTCTCGGCCACGCGACGACGCTTGAGCTCCAGCGAGAACAGAAACGCTGTAACCAGCAGGATCGCGATGACGAGGAAAACACTCATATCCGATCCTGAGGTATTCCTGCATACCGTATTCCCGCGGGCCTACGCGCGACCTCTTCAATTTGGGGCCATGTGCGTGTAGAGTGGGTGACCACACTTCGCCCCGCGCACCACTCGCCACTTCAAGGAGGCCGTGATGGGAATGCTTTTGCCGACAGGCGCGATACTCATCGTGATTGGAACCTCAGGGTCGGCTGCAGCGTGTTTCAGCAGTTCTATATTTAACGGCGAAAGCACCCGGACCGTGGCGTCCCAGATGGACGGGCAGACCTACGCGCTCGCAAACGCCAGTAATCAGGCTACACCTCGATTGTTTCTCGCCCCGCTCGCCGGCCTGGCGCTGGCGGTCGGCCTGCTCTGCGTCGGCATTGGCGTCGGTAACTGGAACCATCCGATTCCAACCGAAAAACGCCGCGCCAACCCCTGGAGCGATCAGCCGCGCGACCACGGCGATCCCCCAGTCGGTCAGGTCTAGCCACCGATTTACCCTGATTCAACGCCGATGTTGATCAGTGTCCAATCGGTGTGAATCTGTGGCTAGCGCCGCGACGCTACCGACGGCTGCGCGCTCTTGTTTGCCACGAGGTGCAGCCGTCGATCGCGCCGATCGATGGTCCAACCCGCCGTTTCATAGCCACACAGCAAACACTGCTGGTACAACTTGGTGTCCGTGCGCGCACGGTAGAGCTCGTGGCCGCCATGAATCACGGTGCAGAGAAAATGGCGGCCCTTTCGGCGCACCCGGCTCATCATCTGCTTGAACGCGGTGACAACGTCCACATTCTCGGTAACCAGCGCCATCGAGGGCGACCCCATGTGGTTATTGAGACCTCTCATCACGACCTCCGCCGTATCCCATAGCAAGTGCGATACCGCATTCTTTGGAATGCAAGTTGCAAAACGGTAATGACGGAATTGTTCGAAAGGAGAGGCGAATGAAGTACGGAGTCGCGTGGTTGCTTGGAGTGCCGGTTTCAATTATCGCCTTGTGGTTCGTCGTGAACCAGATGGGATGCGGACTCTAACGCAGTCGGCAGACCATAACCGGCCGGTAAAAGTAACAGGCAGGAGCATGGGAGAAGATCCGATTCTCCCTGACTCCTGTTAAAGTTTCCCGCGTGGATCATTCCTCCGGCAAAATCCCGCCCGTCGTAGTTCTCCCCCAACCGTTCGTAGTCACACCAGTCGTCTCCGCGTTGTCATCCCTGCCGACTGCGCCGACCGAGGAGGCCATGACATGCGAACGTTGCGGCGCCGACTTGTACCGCATGCACGCGGTGTGGCGCTGCCCGCAGTGCCGCTTCAAGACGGACTGCTGCGGCTGGTGATGGACCGCCTCCACTCGCACATCGACACTACCAGCGACACTTTTCGTAGCAACCGCGATCGCATGCGGGCGCTCGTGGACGAGCACCGCGCCCGCGTCGCGGAGATTCGCTTAGGCGGCGGCGCGAAGTACCTCGCGCGGCACCGCGAACAGGGCAAGATGCCGGTGCGCGAACGCATCGACGCGCTGCTCGATCCAGGCGCAGCGTTCCTCGAGCTGTCGCCGCTTGCCGCGTGGGACATGTACAACGGCGACGCCCCCAGCGCCGGCATCGTCACCGGGATCGGGCGCGTCTCCGGCCGCGACGTGCTGATCATCGCCAACGATGCCACGGTGAAAGGCGGCACCTACTACCCGCTGACCGTCAAGAAGCACCTGCGCGCCCAGGACGTAGCACTGCAGAATCTGCTGCCGTGCGTCTACCTGGTGGACTCCGGAGGCGCGTTCCTGCCGATGCAGGCGGAGGTATTTCCCGATCGCGAGCATTTCGGGCGCATCTTCTTCAACCAGGCGCGCATGTCGGCGGAGCGCATTCCGCAGATCGCGGTGGTGATGGGATCGTGCACGGCCGGCGGCGCCTACGTGCCGGCGATGTCTGACGAGACGATCATCGTCAAGGGCACGGGCACGATCTTCCTCGGCGGCCCGCCGCTGGTGAAAGCCGCCACCGGCGAAGACGTGAGCGCGGACGATCTCGGCGGCGCCGACGTGCACACGCGCCTGTCGGGCGTTGCGGATTACCTGGCCGACGACGATGCGCACGCGCTGCACCAGGCACGCATCATCGTGTCGACGTTGAACAGGGTGAAGCAGCTCCCTGCGGACATGACGACGACCGAGGAACCCGCTTACGATCCGGCGGAGATCTATGGCATCGTCAACCTGGATCTGCGCAAGGCGTACGACGTGCGCGAAGTGATCGCGCGGCTGGTGGACGGTTCGCGGTTGGATGAATTCAAGGAGCGCTACGCCACCACCGTCGTGTGCGGCTTCGCGCGCCTGCACGGATTCCTGGTGGGCATCATCGCCAACAATGGGGTGTTGTTCTCCGAGTCGGCGCTGAAGGTGACGCACTTCATCGAGCTGTGCAACCTGCGCGGCATTCCGCTGGTGTTCCTGCAGAACATCACCGGCTTCATGGTCGGCAAGCAGTACGAGCGTGGCGGCATCGCCAAGGACGGCGCGAAGATGGTGCACGCCGTGGCCAATTCGGTGGTGCCGAAGTTCACGGTGATCATCGGGGGCTCGTTCGGCGCGGGCAACTACGGGATGTGCGGGCGAGCGTATGAACCGCGCCTGTTGTGGATGTGGCCCAACGCGCGCATCTCGGTGATGGGCGGTGAACAGGCGGCCGGGGTGTTGACCACGGTGAAGCGCGACCAACTCGCGCGAGAGGGGCAGGCGTTGAGCAAGGACGCCGAGGAGGAGATCCGGACGCCGATCCTCGAGAAGTACGACACCGAAGGCTCGCCCTACTATTCCACCGCCCGCCTCTGGGATGATGGGATCCTCGATCCCGCGCAGACGCGCAACGCGCTGGCACTGGGCCTCTCGGCGGCGTTCAATGCGCCGATCCCGCCGGCGAAGTTTGGTGTCTTTCGAATGTGAAAATGCGGTTACAGAGTTACAGGGTTACAGGGTTCTCCGAATTGGTTCTCAGAACAGAACCGTGTCCGAGAACCTTGTCACCTTGTAACCCTGTAACCCTTGTAACCTTGATCACGGACAGCTATCAGACACCTTCTCGAGTGACTTCACCGTCAGCCGCGGCATCGCCTGCGCGTTGGGCTTGTTTTCGGGGCGCGGCGGAGTCGAGACGATTTCCTGGACCGTGGGCGGCATCGGTGCGGTCTGGGCGGTGCCGACGATCTCGACCTTGTCGTCGACGTGGGACATTTCTGCAGGATCCGATCCAGTGAAATAATCCAAGGCAGATGAGCTATCAGTTCCTCACCGTCGAGCGGCGCGGGGCCGTGGAATACGTCACGCTAAACCGTCCCGATGTTCGCAATGCCTTCAATGAGCATGTCATTGCTGAACTCACCGCGTGGGCGGAGGCCGCCGGGCGCGACGCCACCCTGCGGGCGGTGGTCATCGCCGGCGCCGGCAAGGTGTTCAGCGCCGGCGCGGACGCGGCATGGATGGCGAAGATGGCGGGCTATTCGCAGGACGACAACGTCAGGGACGCGACGGCCGGCGCGAAGATGTTCCTCGCCATCAACACCATTCCCGTCATCGTGATCGGTCGCATTCATGGCGCCGCGCTGGGCGGCGGCGCAGGCCTGGCCGCGGTTTGCGACATCGTGGTCGCAGAGGAGGCGGCGATCTTCGGCTTCACCGAAACGAAGCTTGGCATCCTGCCGGCGATGATCTCGCCCTACGTGCTGCAGAAGATTGGCGCCTCGGCCGCACGCGAGTTGTTTCTCACCGGCATGCGATTCGATGCCGCCCGCGCCCGGGCGATCGGCCTCGTGCACAAGGTGGTGCCGCTCGCCGAGCTGGACGCGGCGGTCCTGGAGTACGTCAACGAAGCGTTGAGCGCGTCGCCCACCGCCGTGGCCCGATCGAAGGCCTTGATCCCGCGGGTGCTGGGCAAGCTGCCCGCAGACGTGATCGGTATCACGGCCGAGGCGATCGCCGCGCAGCGCGTCTCGCCCGACGGACAAGAGGGCCTCACCTCGTTCCTGAAGAAGCGCACGCCCTCGTGGGTCGACACGAAGTGATTCGACGGCTGCTCGTCGCGAATCGGGGCGAGATCGCCGTGCGGATCATCCGCGCCTGCCGCGAGTTGGGCATCGAAACCGTCGCGGTGTACTCGGAGGCCGATGCCGGCGCCCGGCACGTGCGCGAGGCGGACGTCGCCGTGGCGATTGGGCCCGCACCGGCGCGCGAAAGTTACCTCGATGCCGCGAAAATCATCGCGGCGGCGACATCGGCCGGGGCCGACGCCGTGCATCCCGGGTACGGCTTTCTGTCTGAGCGGGCCCACTTCGCGCGCGCGTGCGAAGAGGCCGGCGTGATCTT
>JALDXK010000022.1:0-21435 GCA_032155105.1 Acidobacteriota bacterium | reverse complement strand
GGTGAACGCCATGTCGCGCATGTTGCCGGCGAACACGTGGCGCCACGCGGCGTAGATCTCATCGTTCGGTCCCGCCGCCATCGCGGTCTTGCAGCAATAACAGACGCCCTTGAACAACTCGCGCTCGCCGTTCGTGCCCGAATAGTAGAGGCCCGATCTCTGCGCCATCGCGACGCCGTCGTGTTCGCCCTTGTGCACGTGGGTGCCGGCCGCCGCCTTGTCGGCCACCATACCGCGGTGGTCCAACCAGATCGCGTGCAGCACGCCGCGCGAGTCGAACGTCGTGGCCGGCCAGCCGCGTTCACCGGGTGCACCCTGTGGTTGCAACGGCGTCTGGCCGATGAAGGTGCGGCCGCCGTCGGTGGACCGCGCCGTCTTGATCGCGGCATCGGTCACCTTGGCGTTCCACGTCACGGTCACGAGCGGATCCGCTCCGCGGCGCGGCGACAGCGCTACCCGCGGCGCGATTTCACCGCTGATCCGCGCCTCGCCGGCCACGTCATTCACCTGCACCGGGGCCGCAAACGATCGGCCGCCGTCGCGGCTCACCGCCAGCATCACGTCGCCCTTGCGATCGGCGCCGGCCGTCCAGGCCACCGCCACAAAGGCGCCGGATGCGGCGATCCAGGGCGTGCTGTTGACGCGGCCGGGCACGGCCAGCGTTATCGTCGCGGATGGTGGCGCGGCCGCGACCGTCAGGTTGGCCAGGAGCAGACATGCAGCGATTCGCATCGTTAGAACCTCACCCGCGCGCCGAATTGCAGTGATCGTGGTTCGCCGACAGCCGTGACTTGGCCGAACGTCGGCGAGGGATTGGTTGGATATGCGCCGGGGCCGAAGTTGGTGTTGCGTGTCACCACGTTGGCGCGATCGGTCAGGTTGAAGGCCTCCGCCAGCAGTTGGAACTGCCAGCGCTCGGTGATCCGGAACCACCGGCTCACCCGGGCGCCGAGCGAGAAGAACGCGGTGCCCTCGCCTGCATTGCGCGGGATGAACTCGCCGTCGACGATCGGCCGTCCCGCAGTGCCCTGGATGGTGGTGACGCCCGAGGTGATGTTGAACGGCGGCGCCGAGTAGAACTGCAGCATCGATCCGAATTCGAAGCCGCCGGCGTGGAGCGCGCCGCTCACGACCAGGCGGTGGCGCTGATCGTTGTCGGACCGGCCCCAGTCCTTCGACAGATCCGTCGGATCGATCGGCGAGCTGAAGAAGAACTCGCCGACGTTGTTCATCGACTTCGAGAGGGTGTACGACACCCGGTAGTGTCCCCACGCCTGCGTGCGCTGCGACAGCGACAGGTGCAGGCCGTGGTAATCCGAATCGCCCACCGACGAGTACTGGCTGTTGTTGGCGTAGCTGGAATTCGGCCGGCAGCCGTTGTTCGTGCCGGCCGCCACGCAGGTCGGCACGTTCTGGTTCACCGACATCAACAGGTGCGAGCCATTCAGGTACTCGTAGCCGACGGCGATGGTGGTGCGGGCGCCGACCTGTTGCTCGACTTCGACGCTCGCCTGGCGCGAATCCGCGTTCTGGAGATCACGATCCATGGTGGTCAGGTTGGGCAGCGTCACCGTTGGGACCGGCGCGCTGAGGATGTTGGGAAATACCGGCGCTCCCGCCTGCGTTGGCGAGAGGCTCACCTGGAATTGGCGCAGCGCCGTGACGTCCGTGGTGTTGCCCGCGGACATCAGCGCGTTGGCCAGGGCGCGGAGCGGCACGCGATCGTAGAAGATCCCGGCGCTGGCCCGAACCAGCGTGCGCCTCGACTCGGACGGCGACCACGCCACGCCGATGCGCGGTGAGATGTTGTCGGTGTCGAGGTCTACCGATTCGAGCCACTGCAGGTCGTACCGAACGCCCGCGTTCACCGTCACGTTCGGCGTAACCTTCCACTCGTCCTGCACGTAGACGCCGAGATTCGGGTTGGTCTGCTCAATATCCGTGATGCCGAACGTTTGCGCGAACCCGGCGTTGTTGTAGACGCCGTTCTGGAAGTTGGCAACAGACGAAAACGTGTAACTGCCGCGCACCGAGCGCGGGAACGTAATCAGATCGTCGTTGTAGAGGAAATCCACGCCCGTGCGCAGCGCATGCGCTCCGCGCTGGTGCGAGAGGTTGTTGACGACCTGGTACATCTTGTTCCAGCGGCCGGTCGGGCTGGTCGAACTCGTGCCGAACGTGGCCACCCCGGCGATGCTGACCGTCGGGCCGATTGGCTCTGACGGCGGCGCCAGCAGATCGCCGCCCGCCAACTGCGCCCGTGTTTCCAGCACCGTGCGGGGCGACACGATCAGCGTGTTACTGATCGCCACTGCCTGGTCGTGGTTGTCGAGATTCGACGATGCGGTGGGCGCGCTCAGGCCGCCGGCGCCGCGTGAGTTCGTGGCGCCGACGCCGTAGCGGCTGTAGCGGACGCTGAACTGATCGCGGCTGCCGAACTGGTGATCGACCTTGGCCAGCACGTTCGACGTATCGACGGGGTTTGGATAGATGCCGGTCGAGATCGGCGGACCGAGGTAGCCAACCTGCGCCAGTTCCGCGTTGACGGCAGCGACGTTCGGATCGGAGATGGTGGTCAAGCCGGTCTGATCGAGGATGCGCTTCTCGACGTTGGCAAAGAAGAAGGTGCGATCCTTCCGCAGCGGCCCGCCGACGCTGCCGCCGAACTGCGACTGTTCCATCGGCAGCTTCGTGCCCGACAGCGCATTGCTGGCGTTGAGCGCATCGTCCCGGAAGTAGTCGTAGATGGAGCCGCGCAGATTGTTGGTGCCGCTCTTGGTGACTACGTTGATGTAGCCACCGAGCGCCCGACCGAGTTCCGCCTGCGCGCCGGACGTGATCACCTGGAATTGTTCGATCGCGTCCACGCCATAGGTGATGCCGCTCAACCCCGCCGCATCGTCGTTGGCCGACAGGCCATCGACCACGAAGTTGTTGGACAGGTTCCGCTGGCTGCCAACCGAGATCGAGATCCCGGGAACGGCCGACGTTTCGGGGAACAGCTGGGTGCTCGGGATGTTCGCCGGCGCCACCCCCGGCACGAGCAGCGCGAGTTCGATGAAGTTGCGGCCGTTCATCGGTAACGCCTTCACCTCGGTCTCCGACACGGTGGCCGCGATCTGGCTGCGCGCGGCTTCGAGCACCGGCGTCTCGGCGGCCACGTTGACGGTGGCCTCGAGGCCGGCGACCAACAGCGTGAGCGGTAGTTCGTGCGCCGCGCCCGCGCCGAGGGTCAGGCGACGCGTCGCGTCACTGAAGCCAGGCAGGTTCGCAACCACTTCATATGGACCGATCCGCAAGTACGGGAATCGGAACCGACCATTGTGATCGGACACGGCGGTCGCGGCCACGTTGGTGTCGAGCTGCGTGGCCGTCACGGTGACGCCGGGAATGACGGCGCCGGATGAATCGACGATGCGTCCGCTGATGCTGGCCACATCCACGGTTTGCTGGGCGCTCGACATGCCCGTGCACATCAATAGGCAGCCAAGCGCGATGAGTACGCGAAAGATAAACATGACACCTCCCCAAACGAAGCGAAATAAGAAGCGGAAACGAGCGGCTTCTTACGCTTTGGGTGGAGGCGAGTCTGGGGTGATGTCCTGGAAGAGCGGGGCAGCCGACGCGGGAATGAATGCCGGCGTCGAGTCGAGCACGATCGTCGACGTCGCGGGGCGCTCGATGGCGCCGAGGTACGCAAACAGGCCGGCGAGGTGCGTGCCCGGACCATCGCACGCATTCGACATGGCGCAGCCGTCGGTCGACTTCGAGCTGTGCATCGGGCAGGCCGCGCCATCGCCGTGATCCATCTGGCAGGCGTCGCCCGGTTCGGGCTTCGGCGGTTCCGATTCGTGGCAGGCTTCGTCTCTTGCCGCGGCTTTTTCCTTAGCCGCGGCCTCTACGACGTGCGAGATGCAGCAATGCTCCGGCACGAACGCCGACAGCGACGCCACTTGGCACAACAGCCAAGCCACCGCAACCGCGCGTGCACGAGCCCGGATCCCCTGCATGGCAGCCCTAGGGTATCGAAATCGCTCCCCTGCCGCAACCTCCCCAATGGACCCATGAACGCCGCTGATGAATACTTGGGGTCAGGTCAAGAATTTCTCCCTCCGACAGGGATAGTCAGGGACAGGTCAACCATGCAGAAGATTCCCGCCGCCGCACTGCTTGTTATGCTCGTCGCCGCCGGTGTGGCCGCGCAGCAGCCGCCAGCAAAACCCACTCACATGGAGCACAAGTTCGACGATCCGGCGCGCTACGCGAAGTCGTTCGACGACCCCGCGCGCGATGCGTGGCAGATGCCGGCGCGGGTCATCGACGCGCTCTCGCTCACGGCGGGCATGACGATCGCCGACGTGGGCGCGGGAACCGGCTATTTCTCCATGCGCCTCGCGAGGGTGCCGGGCGTGTCGGTGTTCGCCGTTGACATCGAGCCGAAGATGATCGACTACCTGAAACAGCGCGCCGCCAAGGAAAAGGTCACCAACGTGACGCCCGTGCTTGCGGCTGCCGCGAGCACCAACCTGCCGGAACCAGTTGATGTCGTACTGGTCGTCGACACGTATCACCATTTGCCGAACCGGCCCGCGTACTTCCGCGACCTGAAGAGGTCGTTGAAGCCTGATGGCCGGGTGGCCATCGTCGATTTCAGGAAGGACGCGCCTGACGGGCCGCCGGCGCATTTCCGTTTCACGCCGCAGCAGATCCAGGACGAGATGATGCAGGCCGGCTATCAGCTCGATGCCGCGCACGATTTCCTGCCACGGCAACATTTCTTGATTTTCAAATGACCTGTCCCTGATCCGCCCTGGCTGGGGGCGATTTTCTTGACCTGACCCCAAGTCGCCCTGAAGTACGATTGTGCGCACATGCGCGGTCGTGTTCTCCTGCTCGCGTTCGCCACAGTCGCGGCGTTGGCGTGCGACAAACTTCCCACTGCGTCCACACCGATCGCCGCGCCGGCGCCGCCGCTGCCCGCGCCTCCTCTCCCGACCAACGTGCCCGGCGTGCTCAGTATCGCCATGCCGATCGCCGCCGCCGACATTGCGAACACCGCCTTCGGGCTGTTGCCGTTCGGTTATCACGGCGGCGGGCATACCGAGGACGGGCATGCCGGATGGGACATCGAATACCGCATTGGCGCGCCGGTGCGAGCGGCCGCGACCGGCACGGTGCTGAGCGTCGATCCCGACTCGAACACCCCGGGCCGTTTCGTGGTCGTGCTGGATCACCTCGTCGCCTCGCACTTCTACCGGACGCGCTATGAAAACCTCGTCAACGTCGGCAGCGGCATCGTCGTGGAGGCAGCGGTTCCGGCCGGACAACCCCTCGGCACGGCCGGCGCCATTACCGCGACGATGGGCAGCGCCACGGTCACCTACGCGATGACGCACTTTCAGCTCGACGACCTGGAGTTCCATCGCGAGATCACCAACCCTAAGGCCGTGAGCCCGGAACCGTTTCTCAACGCGGATGGCAAGGCGCTATTCGATCGCGTGTGGTCGACGGCGGCGTATTTCCAGGAGCTTGTGGAACCGTATGCGACCAACGATCGCGAACGGCCGATCACGACGCGCAGCTGGACCCGAGCCGGCGGAGAAGGGCCCGCCGGCATCCGCTTCACGCGGACCGGATCCACCTATGCCTACGAACTGCTGACGGAATCGGGGACGGTGGTCGAAAGTGGCGCCGCCACGCTCAACCCGACGGCGCGACCGTCGACCATGGATCTCGCCTCGCCGACCGCAACCCGGCTAGGCACCTACGACATCCTGGCCAACGAACTGCGCCTCACGCTCTCCAATCCGGGCACCGCGCGGCCGGCCTCGGTGGCGCCCGCGAACGTGTACCGCACCGGACAATAGCGGTTCCAGGGGTTCCATGAGTTCCAAGGTCGGGGTCCTCAAGAGCGGTTCCACTAGGTTGGCGATTGTCGCGGCTCTCCTGGTTGTGACGGATCTCCGCGCGCAGGAGCCGCGCCGCGTCACCATCGACGACCTGATGGCGTTGCACACCATCAACGACGTCAAGATTTCGCCGTCTGGTGATCGCGTGGCCTACACGGTGTCGACGCCGTCGGTTGAACGCAATGCACACGAGACGGCGCTGTTCGTGATCCCGTCGTCTGGAGGAACGCCGAAGCGGCTTGCGCCATCCCAGCGCATCTTTACGCCTGCGCTGCCCGCACCACGGCTGCGGTGGCTCCCCGACAGCAAGACGGTGTCGGTGCTCGTCGCCGGCGCCAGCGGCCCGCAGGTGGCGGCGATCGACACCGACACCGACGCGATCAACTTCGTGACCATGGCGCCCACCGGTGTGACGGCATACGAATGGTCGCCGGATGGGAAGTTCATCGCGTATCTGTCGCGTGATCTCGCGGGCGGTCCCCCGCCGGTGGCCAACACCGTGGGCACGAACCCGTCGCCGACGCGCCTGTGGGTACAACCGTTGCCCGCCGGCACACCACGCGTGCTGACGCCGCCGAGTCAATTCATCGACAGCTTTGCGTGGTCGCCCAACGGCAGCGAGCTGGCGTACTCGTTCGCGCCGTTCGTGGGCTTCCTCGCGCCCTACTCGTCGAAGATCTTCGCCGTCACCGCCGACGGCGTGTCGTCGCGCGCGATCATCGATCGTGCCGGCATGAACGTGTCGCCGCAATATTCACCAGACGGTAAGCGCATCTCGTTCATCACCACCAACGGGCGCACGGGCATCATCGCGCCGCGCGGGCTGGCGGTTGCCGACGCGATGGCGCAGAACTCGCAGATTCGTTCGTATCCCATGAACGGCGCCTGGATCGCCGAGGTGGTGTGGACGCCCAACGGCCAGTCGCTCTACGTGACGATGAACGAGGGCACGTTCGCCACCGGCGCGCAGATGTTCGAGATGCCGATCGTCCGCGTGTCGCTCGCCGACGGCAAGGCGGAGAAGGTTGGCACCGCGGCGACGGTGGACTATTCGATCAGCCTGTCGCGCGACGGCCGCACGCTCGCGTATCGCGAGGTGCAGGCCCGGACGATGGGCGATGTGGTGGTCATGGACGTGGCGTCGCGCAAGACGCGGCGGATCACCGCGGTGAATCCGCAGTTGGCGGACCTCGCGCTCGGCGAGCTGAAACCGGTGTCGTGGAAGTCGTTCGACGGCATGGAAATCTGGGGCCTGCTGTTGACGCCGCCTGGTTACGAGGGGCCAGTCGGCACGTCGCGCCTGCCGCTGCTGGTGTACTGCCATGGCGGGCCGATCGGCGGCGTGACGCTTGGCCTCTTTCCTCAGTTCATGCACGTGCCGGGGCAGATCGATCCGTATCCGGCGGAGGCCTTCGCGAGCGCGGGTTACGCGGTGCTGTTCCCGATGCCGCGCGGCGGCTCCGGCTACGGCGAAGCCGGCCACCGCATGATCATCAACGACTGGGGCGGCCCGGATTACAAGGACATCATGGCCGGCGTCGATCACCTGATCGCGCGCGGGATCGCCGACGGCAGCCGTCTTGGTGTGATGGGCGCGTCCTACGGCGGCTACCTGACCAACTGGATCGTCACGCAGACCACGCGTTTCAAGGCGGCCGCTGCCGGCGCTAGCATCGCCGACCTCAACGATCTCTATTACCTCACCGATGGCGGCGACCTGATGATCGAGTACTTCAAGCTGCCCTGGGAGAACCCCGAAGGCTACGCGCGCAGCTCACCGTTGACGCACGTGGCCAACGTGACGACGCCCATCCTGATCTCGCACGGCGATCGCGATCCCCGCGTGCCGCTGGCCACCGCGCAGAAGTTCTTCCGCGCGCTGCAGGTCCGCGGCAAGACCGCGGCGATGGACATCTATCCCCGCGGCGGCCACGTCTTCTACGAGCCACAGCAGGAACGCACGGTGATGCAGCGGAACTTCGATTGGATCCGGAAGTGGAATCCGTAAGTGTACGCCGGGTCTAAAGACCCGGCTCCACGTAACGAGCGTACGTAGAGGCGGACTTTAGTCCCGCCTGATCCCATTATCGGAATTCCACCTTCAACCGACCCGCACCCAGCGGAAGCTGCCGCGTATAGAGATTCACATACAAGCGGCCCGCGGCGAGATCCTCCCGATCGCGGCCGCGTATGACGAGCGTCCCTGAACCCGTGATCTGAGTCGGCGCCAGCAGGTGTGCGACGACGGGCCCTGGCTCGTCGCCGGCGCCGCGATGCAGCGTCAGGCCCACCACGCGATCGGCCGGTGTCAACGCGGCGGTCGTGACGTCGTAGCGCAAGGCGCCCGTGATGCGGTCGTAGCTGAGTCTGACCTTCGCCGCGCCAATCGTCAGCTCGGAGGTGACCGGCGGCGGCGCCGCACCGTTGACGAGCGGCGGCGTGCTGAACGGCGGGCGGCGCGGCTTCGTGTTCTGCTCCCACGCGTACGCGTACGTCAGCAACGTCGCTTCGGTCCAGGCACCGCCAAGCAGCTCGAGACCGATGGGCAACCCGTCGACCGTGAATCCAGCCGGCATCGAGATCGCCGGCAGGCCGGTCGTCGCGCTCAGCTGGCAACTGCTTCCTTGCTGCGCCTCGCCGAGGAGCGCGGGCTTCCGCCGCAGCGTCGGATAGGCGAGCGCGTCGATGCGCTGCTCGTCGAGCGTCGCCAGCACCGCGGCGCGCGCCGCGCCGCGCTTCACGAGCGCGCGGCGGTAGCGGTCGCTCTCCCGTTTCTCCGGCGTGTTGCGAAGCCGGAAGTTCTGGTCGAGGGCGGCGTGATGCAACCCCCGATCGATGATTTCACCAAGCGATCTGACCGGTGCGTTGGGGATCTTTGCGAGGTAGTCCGCGAGATCGAACTTGAATTCGTCCGCAATCATGCTGCTGCCACGAAGCAGCTCGTCCAGGCCCGGGACCGCGACGTCCACGACCTCCGCGCCGTGCGCCTTCATCCCATCGAGCGCCTTGCGGACGATGCCGGCAACCTCGTCGTCCTCGGGTGTGCTACCCCATAACGACCGCAGCACGCCAATGCGCGCGCCCGTGAGGCCGCCGTCAACCAACGCTTCGCGATACGACCGTGGAATGCGGCCGGCGCTTTCCGTGGTGATCGCGTCGGCGGGATCCGCGCCCACCGTGGCGTCGAGCATGATCGCGAGATCGGTCACGCTACGCGCGAGGGGACCGGCAATGTCCTGCGTGGATGAGAGCGGCATCACGCCGGTGCGGCTCGAGAGTCCCCGGGTGCCGCGCAGGCCGACGAGATTCTGATTCGCGGCCGGGATGCGGATCGATCCGCAGGTGTCACTGCCCATACCAGCCGCGGCAAAGCTTGCGCCGATTGCGGCGCCGGTGCCGCCGCTCGATCCACCCGGCGTGCGGTACAGGTCGTACGGGTTGCGCGTCCATTCCGTCAGCGACGAGATGTTGGTGATCCCGGAGGCCAACTCGTGCATCGTCGTCTTGCCGAGGATCACCGCACCGGCGTCCTTCAGCTTGCGCACCGCAAATGCATCGGCGGCCGGCTGCAAGGTGGCCAGCGCCAGGGTGCCGCCAGACGTCGGCATGTCGGCCGTGTCGTAGTTGTCCTTGATCAGGATCGGAATGCCGTGCAACGGACCACGCGGGCCCTTCTCGGCGCGCTCGCGGTCCAGGGCCTCGGCCTCTTCACGCGCGCGTGGATTGATCAAGACGAGGGCGTTCAGCCGCGGCCCGGCCTGGTCATACGCCTGGATGCGCGCGAGATACGACTCGACCAGCCCCTTCGAGGTGACCTTGCCCGCCGTTTGCGCCGCCTGCAGATCGAGAATCGACTGCTCGTAGACCTCGAAGAGCGACGTCACGGACGCAGATTGCCGGCGCTCCGCGGCCAGGCGTGGTTCGGCGCGCACGATGACGATGACGATCAGCAGAGCGGCCGCGGCTGATGCGCATCGCATGAACATGGCTGATTACCTGAACTCGATCCGCGTTCGCGCCGCGCCGAGCGGCGCCTGCCGCGTGTAGAAATGCAGATACAACCGGCCGCTGGCGAGATCCTCGCGATCGCGTCCGCGCATCGTCATCGTGCCGCTGCCGGTGAGCTGATTCGGCTGCAGCAGATGCGCAACAGCGGGTCCGGCCTTTTCGCCGTCACTGCGCTGCAGCGTCAAGCCAACCACCCGGTCGGTGGTGGCGAGCGGTGTCGTCGTCACCTCGTAACGCAACGCGCCCGTCGTGCGATCGAAGGTCAGCTTCGCGGTGGCCGCGCCAACGGTCAGGTCGGAGGTCACTGGCGCCGGTGCCACGCCTTTGACGAGCGGCGGCGTGCTGAACGGCGGGCGGCGCGGCTTGGTGCCCTGCTCCCATGCGTACGCGTACTTCAACAACGCGGCTTCGGTGAATACGCCGCCAAGCAGCTCGAGACCGATGGGTACGCCGTCGGTCGAAAAGCCGCTCGGGATTGAGATCGCCGGCAGTCCCGTGGTTGCGCTCAACTGGCAGTTCGATCCCAGCTGCGGCTCGCCGAGCAGCGTCGGCTTGCGGCGCATCGTCGGGTAGGCGAGCACGTCGACGCGCTGTTCCTCCATGGTCGCGAGCACGACGGCGTGCAGCGCGCGGCGCTTGACGAGCGCCTTGCGATACGGCTCGGTATCGAGCTTCTCAACAGCGTTGCGCAGCCGCAGCGTGGCGTCGAGTTGTTCATGGTGCAAGCCGCGATCGAGGATCTCGCCCAGCGACTTCACCGGCGCGTTGGGAATCTTGGCGAGATACGCCATCAGGTCGAACTTGAATTCGTAGATCTGGAGGGCGCTGTCGCGGATGATGTCGTCGAAGCCCGGCACGGCGACGTCGACGACCTCGGCGCCGAGGGCCTTCATGCCGTCGAGGGCCTTGCGCATCATGCCGGCCACTTCGTCGTCTTCGGGCGCCGTGCCCCAGTAGGCGCGCAACGCGCCGATGCGCACGCCCTTCAACCCGTCGGGCGTGAGGCCGTCGCGAAACGACTTCGGAATGCGTCCAGCGCCCTGCTTCGTGATCGGGTCTGCGGGGTCGGGGCCGACCGTGGCATCGAGCATGATCGCGAGATCGGTCACGGTGCGCGCGAGCGGACCGCCGATGTCCTGCGTCGACGAGAGCGGCATGATGCCGGTGCGGCTCGACAGGCCCTGCGTGCCGCGCAACCCGACGAGGTTGTTGTTGGCGGAGGGAATGCGAATCGAGCCGCAGGTGTCGCTGCCCATGCCTGCCGCCGCGAAGCTGGCCGCGATCGCCGCCCCGGTGCCGCCGCTCGACCCGCCCGGCGTGCGATTGAGCGCGTACGGATTGCGAGTCCAGTCCGTCAGCGACGAGATGTTGGTGATCCCCGAGGCCAACTCGTGCATCGTCGTCTTGCCGAGGATCACCGCACCGGCGTCCTTCAGCTTGCGCACCGCAAATGCATCGGCGGCCGGCTGCAAGGTGGCCAGCGCCAGGGTGCCGCCAGACGTCGGCATGTCGGCCGTGTCGTAGTTGTCCTTGATCAGGATCGGAATGCCGTGCAACGGACCACGCGGGCCCTTCTCGGCGCGCTCGCGGTCCAGGGCCTCGGCCTCTTCACGCGCGCGTGGATTGATCAAGACGAGGGCGTTCAGCCGCGGCCCGGCCTGGTCATACGCCTGGATGCGCGCGAGATACGACTCGACCAGCCCCTTCGAGGTGACCTTGGCCGCCGTTTGCGCCGCCTGCAGGTCGGGGATCGACTGCTCGTAGACCTCGAAAAACTCCATGACCGGCGTCGGTTGCGCCCGTCCGGCCGGAGCCCGTTGTCCAGGCGAAGGCCCTGAGTGAGCCCGAGTGTTTTCACTCGGGCGAATCGAAGTGGCCGGAGCCCGTTGTCCAGGCGAAGGCCCTGAGTGAGCCCGAGCGTTTTCACTCGGGCGAGTCGAAATGGCCGGTGTGCGCTGTTGGGCTGAAGGATCGGTATTTGGCGCGAAATACGCCAATAAAAGGGCGGCAGCGACGCCGGCGAAATGTCTTGAGCGCATGGGCGATTGTAGTAGCATTTCGCGCAAGTGGAGGTGTGGTCATCTCGTCCCGGATCCTGAGAGATATCTCCGTCGCGCTGGTGAGTGCGGCGATTGTTGCGGCGGGCTTCTGGACTGCGTCACCGGTCGAGACGCAGCAGGCGAGGCCCGCGCGTCTTGGCAACGGCAAGCCGAACTTCAACGGCATCTGGCAGGCGCTGAACACCGCCAATTACGACATCCTGTCGCACAGCGCGAAGGCCGCGCTCGCGTTCCGGCCCGGTCCCGTCGTCCCGGTACCGGCCGCGCAAGTGGTGGCCTTCGGGGCCGTCGGCGCCGTGCCCGCCGGTAACGGCATTGTCGAGGGCGACGAGATTCCGTACCTGCCCGAGGCGAAAAAGAAGCAGGTGGAGAACCAGGCGAACTGGCTCGATCGCGATCCGGAGATCAAGTGCTACCTGCCGGGCGTGCCGCGCGCCAACTACATGCCGTTCCCGTTCCAGATCCTGCAGAGCGACAAGGCGATCTTCTTCGCATATGAATACGCCGGCGCGGTCCGCAACGCCTACCTGAAGGATCCGGGTCCGGCACCGGTGGACTCGTGGATGGGCCAGTCGGTGGCGACGTGGGAGGGCGATACGCTCGTCGTCACGGTGACCGGCTTCAACGATCAAAGCTGGTTCGATCGCGCCGGCAATCATCACAGCGATCAGCTCAAGGTCGTCGAGCGTTACACGATGCAAGGTCCGAATCACCTGTGGTACGAGGCGACGATCGAGGATCCGCAGACCTTCAGCAAGCCGTGGAAGATCCGCATGCCGCTGTACCGGCACATCAACCCCGATGCGCGGCTCAACCAGTTCAAGTGCGTCGAGTTCGTCGAAGAGTTGATGTACGGCAAGTATCGAAAAACACCCGCTCAATAGTTCAAAGGTTCAAGGGTTCAAAGGTTGGTTATGCGCACAGTGATCGCCGTGGGATTCGCCGTCGTCGCCGCGACTTCGATGGTCGCGCAGCAGAAGCCGCCGGCCAGCGTTGCCAAGCCGTGGACCATGCCGCGCACGGTGGACGGCAAGCCCGACCTGCAGGGTATCTGGAGCAACGCCACCATCACGCCGCTCGAGCGGCCGCAGAACGTCAAGGACCTGATCCTCAGCGAAGACGACGCGGCGCGCATGGAGAAGGCAACGATCGAGCGCCGCGACGAGCGCAACCAGCCGAGCGATCCGAACCGGCCGGCACCACCGAAGGGCGGTGACGGGTCAACCGGTGCCGCGGGCAATGTCGGCGGCTACAACAACTTCTGGCTCGATCCGGGCGAGCGCGTGGCGCGCATCGACGGCCTGCCGCGCAGCTCGTTGATCATCGACCCGCCGAACGGCCGCGTGCCGGCGCTCACCGACGAAGCCCGCGCGCGCGGGCAGCAGCGCGTGAAGATGATGGCCGGCCGCGGGCAGTACGATCACCCCGAGTTCCGGCCGCTCGCGGAGCGGTGCCTGCTCTCGTTCGGCCCCACGACGCCGTTGATTCCGAATTACTTCTACAACAACAACGTGCAGATCGTGCAGACGCCGGACCACGTGATGATCCTCATGGAAATGGTCCACGACGCACGCATCGTGCGGATTGGCGGCACGCATGTGCCCAAGCACATCCGGCCCTGGCTGGGCGATTCGATCGGCCGCTGGGAAGGCGACACGCTCGTGGTGGAAACCACCAATTTCCCCGCGCAACAGAACTTCCGCGGCGCCTCCGAGAACCTCAAGGTCACCGAGCGCTTCCGCCGGACCGACGCCACGACCATCAACTACCGGTTTACGGTCGAGGATCCGACAACCTTCACGGCGCCGTGGACCGGGGAGATTCCCTTCCGGGCCATGGACGAGTTAATCTATGAGTACGCCTGCCACGAGGGCAACTACGCGCTGGCCAACGTGCTGAGCGGCGCGAGGAACGAAGAAAAACGCCTCGGAACGAAGCAGGACGAGAAGCAATAACGACGTGCGAACAACGCAGAACAAAACAAAGCCTATGACAATGCGAAACGCTTTCCTCGGAATTCTGGTCGCCGCCGGCCTGGTCGTGGCCGGCCGCACCGTGATCGCCCATCACGCGTTCGGCGCCGAGTTCGATCCGAACGCGCCGATTCGCCTGCAGGGTAAAGTCGTGCGCCTCGAATGGGTGAACCCGCACACCTGGATTCACGTCGAGGTGGTCAAGGACGGCAAGCCCGAGGTCTGGATGGTCGAAGGCGGTACGCCGAACACGCTGCTGCGCCGCGGCATCACCAAGCAGACGGTGGCCATCGGCACGGAAGTGATCGTCGACGGCTACCAGACCAAGGACCATTCACTGAAGCGCGCCAACGGACGCGACGTCACCTTTACGGACGGCCGCAAGCTGTTCATGGGATCGTCGGGCACCGGCGCCCCGCGCGACGGGGCCGATCCGACGGAAGGCGGCACGAAGCCGCCCGTCAAGAAGCCTGGCGGCCACTAAAGCGGTTACAAAGGTAACAGGGTTACAGGGTTACAGAAGTGGTTCTCAGAGAACCTTGTAACCCTGTAACCGTGTAACCCTGTAACCGTTTTTGTTTACGAGAATCCGATCCACCGTCCTGCCGCTGCGACGGTGAGCCATAACGCAATCGACAGCGCGCCGACCATGGCCTGGCGGCGCGCTGTGTTACGTACCGAGGCGCGAATCACGCGGGCGCGGATGGTGAAGGCGAACAGGATCGCGAACGGCAGCGTCGTCATCTTCACCCAGAAGGCGTCGTTGTAGTAACACTTCAGCGCCTCCGACAGGAACAGCGGCACGCCGGTACAGATCAGCATCGCGAGGGCGCCGATCATCCACGGGCGCGCGTCGCGCCACAACTCGTCGACGCGGCGATTGGTCAACCCGAGGCCGAGCAGGCGCAGGTCGACGAGGAGCACCGTGCCGCCGAGCACCGACAGCGCGAGCAGGTGCACCGCTTCGATCACCGGGAATAGCCACAGCGATCCGACTACCACCCGGCCGAGCCACACCGTTTCACACCATTCGAAGAAGGGCAGCAGCATCGTGTTGATGAACTCTATCTGTGTCTAATCGGTGTTAATCGGTGGCCACGACGCATCCGGCAAACCAGTTGACGAACGCCGACTGCGGCTGGATGTCGCAGTCGAACCAGTTGTAGGCAATGAACCGGCCGGCGACGATCACGCCGGCCCACAAGAGGATCGACGCCAGGCCGGCGCGCCGCGCTGCCTTGGGTAGCCGTACGTCGTGGTCCCACTGTGCGACGTGCGGATACACGCGGTAGTGGAAGTACCAGATGTTGATGGCGGCAAGGATCAGCATGATCACCTTGGCGCGGAACCACACGCTCTGGTAGGTGCGCACCGGGATGGCGTAGAACAGCAGCACGCCGGTGATCACCATCACCGCGAACCCCGCGCGGACCCACGGCAGGATGCGCTCGACGAGATCCGACACCGGCACCTGCTTCAAGGCCAGCCCGAGCAGGCGCAGGTCGAGGATCACCGCCAGGCCGACGAACAGCATCAGGAAGATGACGTGCGACGACTCGACGAGCGGGTACATGAACAGCGACTCGCGGAGGGCGGTGCTGTTTTCCGTGGCAGCCAGCCACTCGCAGAAGGCGAGGAGCGACACGATCAGGGCCGGGTCAATTGCTGCGCGAACTGCGTGTGGCAGCTGGTGCAGACGTCGTAGATGTCGCCGCCGATGGTGAACAGGGCGTCCTTGTCTTTCGCCTCGATCGCCTTGAGCGCGCGGTTGCTCGCGTCGATCATCGCCCTGGACTCGTTAATCCACTCGGGGGAGCCGTTGGAGCGGGCCGGCAGCATCAGCAGGTTGCCGGATTCGGCCAGCTGAATGGCTCCGGCGCGCACGCCCGCCCATTCGTCGTCGGTCGACGGCGCTTTCTCGAAGGTCCCCTCGGCGGTGATGATCGTCCCAACCGATTCCCACAGGACGTCCGCCGCGGGATCGATGACGTTCAGCATCAGGTCCTTCATGTTCGCGGTGGTTTGAAACGGCGGCGGGGCAGGCGCCGGGGAGGAGGACGTACACGCCGACAGCAGTATGAGTGGCAACAGCCACGCCCGTCTCAGCATTGGGCGTCATCTTATCAGGGAGAGCGGTTACAAGGTTACAGAGGTTACAAAGGTTACACAGGTTCTACAAAAGGAGTTCGGTAGCCGAAGGACCCGGCCGCGCCACGAACCAATCCACCATGCCGACCGACGGCACGCGTTCGGCGTATGCCCGGGCCCATTCCTCGCCAAACCGCTGTGCCTCCGAGGTATCCACGAGCGCCCAGACGCTGCCGCCGAACCCCGCGCCGAAGCTGCTCGATGCAAACGCACCGATGTCGCGGGCCAGCCCGGCGAGCGTGATGGTTTCGGGAATCTGGTTACCGAGCAGCTCGTCGGCTTCGCGTTGCGAGTCGGCCGCCAGGTCGCCCACTGCCTGGCGATCGGTGCGGCGGAACGCCTCGGCGGCCAGCGGGGCGCGCGCCGTTTCGTTCACGAAGTGCCGCAGCCGCCGGCGCAGATCTGCGGCGCTGAACCCCTCGTCTGCCTCGATCCACTTTTCGAGTTGCGTGGCGGCGCGCGGGCTGGTAGCCAGCGCCGCGGCCAGCGACGTGGCGCGCTCGCCGCTGTGGCGATTCCAGAGCGCGTGCAGCGCGCGCACCGCGTTCGAGGCGCGGTTGTAGCGGTCTTTGACCGAATCCGCCTTGTCGGCCTGGATGCCGCTCGAGGCGATCACGAACGTCCAGTCCGCCGGCAGGCGCGTGTCACCGAGCGGCGTCACCGGCACGAAACGCAGCAGGCTCACGTGCTCGGTGCGGCAGGCGAGGATCGCGGTGTGGTCTTCGCTGCCGCCGTGCGTGCCGACGCCGGCCGATCCTGGCAGGCCCGGGTAGTCCAGTCCGTTCTCGACGCAGCCGAGGTACCACGCGAGGTCGTGGACGCGCCGCAGGTGCTGGTGCCACTCGGCGCGATCGCGCAGGCTGGCGCGCTTGATCAGCGCCAGCGCCACGCCGACGGTCAGCGCGCTGGAACTGCTGAGGCCCGACGCCCGCGGCAGGTCGCTGGCAATCGCGATGTTCGCGCCGAGCGCGCAGCCCGGAAAGTTCTTGTGAAAGCGATGCGCCACCACGTGCACATAGCGCTGGATGCCGCGATAGCGCGGCGGCGCCGGGGTCGAGGGATCGACCTCGATCACCTGGCCGTCGAAGATGTCGCCGACGCGCACGATGCCGTCGGTGCGCGGGCGGGCGACGAGCGCGATGCCGCGCGGCACGGCGCCGAGCAGCGAATGACCCCCGGCATAGTCGGTGTGCTTGCCGAAGATCTCGATTCGCCCCGGCGTGAAGCGCTGCCATTCGGGCGGGCCCTCGAGGATCGGCGCGGCGTGCGCATCGAGCTGGTTGAACAGCGCCGCGCGCGACGCGGCGTCTTCCGGCGTCATGCCCAGCGCCACGAAATGATCGGCGATGGCGTTCGCGTTCCGGATCATGGCCATGGTTCCACCCGCGACAGACGTTCGTTGACGAGAGCCACGTCGCCAGGATGCGACAGATCGAGCACCGCGCCAGACGCCGGGACGACCCGGAACTTCACGCCGCGATCGACGGCCAGCCCGACGGCCTCGGGCAGCTCGTATTCACCGCGCGCCGATCGCGGCACGTCGCGGCATGCCGCGAAAATGCGCTGATCGAAGCGCCACACGTTCATGCTGATCAGCGCCGCGGGCCCTGCCGCATCGAAGTAGTCACGCCCGGGCTTCTCGATGATGCGGGCGAGGTCACCATGCGGATCGACGTCGATGGCCGCAAATCCACTCACGCGATGCGGCGGAAAACCGCTCTCCTCCACGAGGGAGTCGCGCCGGAAGCCAGGCAGGCCGGGACCATCGAGCTGGATGAGGGATCGCAGCACGGGAGCGGGATAGAGATTATCTGAATTCAGGACGAGAAAGGGATCGGCGCCGGCGAAAGCCTCCGCGGCCTGCACCGCGCGCGCCGTGCCGTCGGCCCCATCCTGCACCGCGTAGCTGGCGTCGAGGCGCGATGGACGTCCCGGACCCTCGAAGTAGTCGCGGATCGCCGCGTGATCGGGCGCCACCACGAAACACACGTCGCGGACGCCGGCATCGGCAAGGGCGCTCAGGACGTAATCGAGGAACGGACGCGCGGCGCCATTCCCGATCGGCATCATGCCCTTCGCGCCGGCCGCGGCTGCCGCGGCCTGCGTCGGCGTGAGCGCGGCGGCGTCCGCCGGCGCCTTCATTCGGCTGCCCAGTCCGCGGGCGAGAAGGACGGCCTTCATCGTCGATCAATGCTACAGTGCCGGGCGACCTTCCGTCTCGCAAAAGCCATGGCGCGACTGTGTCCGCCTTCGCTAAAGCTACGGCGGACTTCGTCCACGTTGTTTACGCACCGTGGACTTCGGAGGAGTGATGAAGCAGGTCCTGACGATTGCCATCTCGGCCGCAGCGCTCGCCCTGACGCTTCACGCGCACACCCAACAGCCGCCGCCACCGAAGCCTGCACCCACCGCCGATCCGTATGCCAACAACCCGAACGCGGGCACATCGAAGTTCCCGATGGCAGCGCCGGCCGGGCGCGACAGCGGCGCGAAGGACAACGCGCCGCCGGATGCCGTCAACAAAGGCGCCTTCGATTCCGCGACGTGGAAGTACGGCACGGCGTTCGACGCGCCGCCCGGCGCGAAGATCTGGAATCCTGCGAAGCTCAAGCTGCAGCAGGGTGGCAAGGTCACGGGAGGCACGTTGTTCGGCGCGACCGACCCGTCCACGTATTGTGCGATGGCCAACGCCGGCTACGACTTCATCTGGACCGAGATGCAGCACGGCCAGAGCGACTGGAACCAGGTGGCGCGGATGTGGCGCACGTGCCCGCACGCGCGCGCGGTGCCCGGCGCGCGAGTCGCCTACACGGACGAGCGCGAGATCCAGCACGCGCTCGATGCCGGCGCCCTCGTGATTGTCGTGCCGACCGTCGACACGGCGGCCGAAGCGATCCAGGCGCGCGACTGGACCTACTTTCCGCCGCTCGGTCGGCGCAGCAACGGCGGCGGCCAGGCGTTCGACGCGGCCATGTGGGGCGCCGTGCCCGGCGGCTACCGCGCGACCGCCAACGACAACATCGTGCTGATCCTGATGATCGAAACGCTCGAGGGGTTGAAGAACGCCGACGAGATTGCGAAGGTGCCGGGCGTGAGCGCGATCTTCGCGGCCAGCGGCGACCTCGGTAACTTCTCGGGCTTCCGGCAGGGATCGCCGGACTACGAACGTGCGATCAACATCGTCCACGACGCGGCGATCAAGGCGAAGGTACGGCTGTGCGGACCGTTCGCCTGGCGCGATCGTCCCGACTTCACGTGTTTCCAGGCGGGCAGCGAGACGGCAGCCATCACCCGCGGCGTGGCCGCGGAGCTCGGCGATCTCGCCAACACGCAGGGACAGGTGGAACTGGGGCCGCTCGTCAGGAAGCCGAAGCAGTGATCTGATGATGCGATGATCTTGTGATGTGGTGACGTGCTAACTTCAGCAATCACCAGATCACAAGATCAAGAACTCACCAGATGTTCTAGCCGATGTTGTGCCGACGATTCGGTGATCCATCGCCGCGGTCGTCGTCGTCGCGGTCCTCGTCCAGGTCGTCCGAGTCGAGATCGGGCGACTGATCCGGACGGCTGCTACGGTCCTGGTTCGGCTGCGAGTCGCTGCGGTCAGGACGGCTTTCGCGTGGCGTCTGATCCTGGTCTTGCCAATCCCGGCGCTGATTGTCTTTCTGTCCGTCCTTGATCCGATCGTCCTGTGCCATGAGGAGCCTCCGCCGATCAAAGAGCAAAAGCGGTGCCCCGTCTCCGAAAGTTAACGCACGCGCACCGGCCACCAGACGCGGACGTCCTGGAACGCCGCAAAGTGGAGTAAAGGCGCGTGACCGGGCGCGCCGACGCCTGCCGCGGCGATCATCGAGTTGCGTTCGATGCGCGCGGTGGCCGGCTGGAGGTCCCACTTGGGGTGAACAATGTCTCCGCGCCAGATCCGTTTTCCCGAGGCTGAGTACAGGCAATACCGCTCGGTGAGGAAGTGATCGAGCGTCCCGGGTTGGGGCATGAACGCCGCGCCGGCAGGTTCGTAGGTAGCGGCGAACACCGCCGGGCCGCCCGCCATCGCCCATCGTTCACTTCGATACGTGACCGTCGCGCCGTGCTTCATCACGCGCATGGTGGCGCGGAAGTACGGCAGGTGGACGCCGAGGCGCGCGCCCACCACCGCCAGCATCGACGCGCAGTCGAGACTGAAAAACCAGACGCCCGGACGGCCGTCGAGCGTCACATAGGTACGGACGTTGATTTCAGGAAACGCGTTCGCGGTCGGCAGCGGCGGCGCCGCCCGCATGCGGACGCCGCTCATGGAGAAGGGGATCACGCCGATCCACGCTGAGCCGTCGAAGGTGTCGATGTCGAGCGGCTGTGGGACGAGCGGCCGCAGATCAGCGATGGGGCAGCGCCAGTGCGCGAACAGCAGGTCGTGCCAGCGCTGGATCATGACCCACGGGCGCGTCCCGCCGGGCAATGGTGTCGTCGTCTCTCCACTCATTATCGTCGGCCAAGCTCGGCAGCTGTTACGCGGTCAGCCAGAACGACGCTGCCGCGCTCCTCACGACCCTTACGCGCGAAAATCGTACCACGTCGGTGGGCCGCACTTACCCGTGATGGAGACGAGTCACGCTCCTGCCGGGTACAAGACCTGCAGGTGAGAGTGTGATCGTGCACCCGGCGCTGATGCGGATGGGCGGTGTGCCCTCGCATTGCAAAGGTTGAGGGCGGCGGGGTCATAGATGGGGAGCGAAGCTCATGAGGATGTCACGAACCGTGTGCGGATTGTTGGCGGTTGCCGCCGGCGCCGCCATCGGAGCCATGGTCCTGCCGGCCGCGCGTGCGCGCTTCGGGCCGCATGAAGATCCCGACGAGCGGCGCGTTGACGAAGCGTCGGAAGACTCATTCCCGGCGAGCGATCCACCGTCATTCAGCGGCGCGGCGATCCAGCCGAACCGTGTGCCGCCCGCGTAAGCCGCGCGCGCCCGTCTTCGCGCTCGGTGCGTCGGCGGACCTTCGGCGAACGGGGCGATGCCCATTGGCTCATGGTCGACATCAATAGCGTCGTGGCCGGGTGGCTTCGCGACCTGGCCTTTGCCCTGGCCTCTCCGCACAGTCGCTGGGGCTACACGCGCGCCGCGTCGGCGGTGATGCGACTCGACGTTCCAATCGACACGCTGCTGCTCGAGGACGGCACTCTCCAGAAGATTCCGCACATCGGGCCCGCGTCGACACGCGTGATCCTCGAAGTGTTGCGGACCGGATCGTCGCCGACCGTCGAGGAGGCCGTCGAGGCCAGTGGGCAGCGCGCCGACATCCTCCGGCGCCGCGGCTGGCGCTCGCACTTCCTCAGCC
>JALDXK010000021.1:0-21741 GCA_032155105.1 Acidobacteriota bacterium | reverse complement strand
CCTCGCCATTCAGTGTTCCGTGTTTGGGGATCGCGTACTGATTGACCCGGGCACCTACGGCTACACTGCCGAACCGAACTGGCGGAACTATTTCCGAAGCGCGGCGGCGCACAGCACCGTCACCGTAGATGGCATGGGCCAGTCCAGACCGGCAGGGCCATTTGCCTGGCGCCGGCGGCCGCGTGCCGTCGTGCGGGAATGGATCACGAACGCGGCATTCGATCTGGTCGATGCGGAGCACAACGCGTTCGTTCACCTGCCCGCACCGGTGATCCACCGGCGGCGTGTGATCTTCGTCAAGCCGGAATTCTGGGTGGTGCTCGACGACCTCACCGGAACGGGACGTCACAGCGTTGAGCTGTCGCTGCAGTTCGCTCCGCTGGCCGTCGAGTTGACATCAGGCGAACGCTGCCGCGTCGACACCGAGCGCGGATCGTCGCTCTGGATCGTGCCGCTCGCCAGTCTGCCGCTCGACCTCGCAATTCGTCGCGGCGAAACAGGCCCAATCCGCGGCTGGATCTCCGCCCGCTACGGCCACAAACAGCCGTCCCCGGCCCTCGTCTGCTCGGCCACCACGACGCTGCCGATGCGGGCGATCACGGTGCTCTATCCGACGCGCGATCGCGCGCGCCCACCGGCCATTGTGCCAATGCGCGAGCACGGCCATCTTGTCGGCGTGCACGTCGGCGGCGCGACCGTGCAACTCGACAACGATCGCATCCTCGTGAAGCGGACCTGATTCCACCATGTGCGGCATCGCCGGCATTCTCAAGTTCGACGCACGCGCCCACGCGGAGGCGCCCCTGCTCCATCGCATGGGCGCGGCGCTCGCGCATCGCGGCCCAGATGGGGCAGGCGTGAGGACCGACGGCCAGATCGGCCTTGCGCATCGCCGGCTCGCGATCATCGACGTTGCCGGCGGCGCGCAGCCAATGAGCAACGAAGATGGTTCGATCTGGATCGTCTTCAACGGTGAGATCTACAACCACAATGATCTACGCCAGCTGCTGCAGGCGCGCGGCCACCACTACCGGACGCGGTGCGACACCGAGACGATCATTCACGCCTACGAGGAGTTCGGCGACCGCGCTCCCGAACACTTACGTGGCATGTTCGCGTTCGCCATCTGGGACGCACCCAGGCGCCGGCTGCTGCTCGCGCGAGATCGTCTCGGCATCAAGCCGCTCTATGTGGCATGCACTGAGACCGGGTTGCTGTTCGGATCGGAGATCAAGGCGATCCTCGCGGCCTCGGCCAAGACGCCGCCGCTGAACGAGAGTGCCTTGCCCGACTACCTGTCGACCGGTTTCGTCTCCGGCGAACAGACGCTCTTTGACGGCATCACGCGGCTGCGCCCCGGCCACACCCTGAGCTGGTCGCCCGCCGACGGTGTGCAACAGCGGCAGTACTGGCAGTTGCCGGCGCCAGGCGAGCGTACGGCACGCTCGTTCCGAGCGGAAGCCGAATCGCTCCGAGCGCACCTGACCAGCGCGGTCCAGCGCCATCTCATGAGCGATGTGCCGCTTGGCGTGTTCCTGTCGGGTGGCATCGACTCGAGCGCCATCGCCGCCATCGCGGCACGACTGACGCCACCGGGTCTGCACACCTTCGCGGTGGGATTCGAGGATCCGCGCGCCAACGAACTGAATTACGCGAAACAGGTGGCCGCATCGATCGGCTCGCGCCATCACGATCTCGTCGTCACGCCCCGCCGCTTCTTCGACGCGCTGCCGCGGCTCATCTGGCATGAAGACGAGCCGATCGCCTTCCCGTCGAGCGTGCCGCTGAACTGCCTGGCGCGTGTGGCAGGCGAACACGTCAAGGTCGTGCTGACCGGCGAGGGCGCCGACGAGTTGCTCCTCGGGTACAACCGGTATCGAGTCACGCACTGGAATGCGCGGCTCGGCCGTCCGTACTGGTCGTTGATTCCCGGCGCGGTGCGCCGGCAGATCCAGCGCGCCGTGCGGCGCGCTCCAGGCACGCTCGGCCGCATCGGCCGGCGCACGTTCCTCGGCCTCGAACCTGGACTGCGACACTTCTATCTCGACAACTTCGCGGTGGTACGTGAAGCCGACCAACGCGCGCTGCTGGCGCGGCCCGAGTTGCTCAGCCGCGACATCTATGCGAACGCGCTCGCTCGATTGAACGGTGATGGCGCCGATCTGCTCGATCGCATGGGTCGCTTCGACCTCGACACGTATCTGCATGAGCTGTTGATGAAACAGGATCAGATGAGCATGGCGGCCTCGATCGAGAGCCGGGTGCCGTTCCTCGACGACCAATTCGTCGAACACGTGACGGCGCTGCCCTCGACGCTGAAGGTTCGCGGCTGGCAGACCAAGGCCATCCTTCGCGCCGCTGTGACAGACCTGGTGCCGCCCGAGATCCTCACGCGCCGCAAGATGGGTTTCCCCGTGCCCGTCGGCACCTGGCTCAAGGGCGGCTTCCGCTCCCTGGTCGATGAGTTCGTACTCGGCCCGCGGACCGCGACGCGCCGGTTGTTCGACCGCGCAGCACTCAGCCGGCTGGCCGGCGAACACCTGTCGGGCGCCGCCGCCAACGGCGATCGGCTGTGGCTGTTGATCAACCTCGAAATCTGGCAGCGCATCTTTCACGACGGCGAGAGTCCCGATCACGTGATGGGCGTCGCGTCCTCGACTCGAACCCGGGCAGCATGATGAACATTCTCTGGGTAAAAATGGGCGGCCTGTGGCCGCCAACCAGCGGCGGCCGCACGCGCAGCCTGAACATCATCTCGGAGCTGTCGCGCCGTCATGCGGTCACCATCGTGACGACGCACGCCGACGGCGACGATCCTGCCGGGCTCGTCGATCGCCTGCCCCGCTGCGCGCGCATCTTCTCATTCGCGCATTCGGTGTCGAAGCGTGGCAGTGCGAGGTTCCCGCTGTCGGTCGCCCGGTCCTGGTTGTCGAACGATCCGGTTGACCTCTGGAAGTGGCGCGTCGCATCGGTCCGCGACGCCGTCCATGCGCTCATCGACAGCGGCGGCGTCGACGTCTGTGTGGCCGACTTCCTGTTCGCCGTCAACAACGTGCCGCTCGGCGGTCGTACGCCGGTGGTGTTGTTCGAGCACAACGTCGAGTACCTGATCTGGAAGCGGTTGTGCGACCTCGAGACGGTGCCGTGGCGCCGCGTCTTGCTCGAGATCGAGTGGCGCAAGTTGCGCGCCCGTGAAGCCGACGCCTGCGCGCACGCCGATCTCACGGTGGCGGTGTCTGAAGACGACTCCCAGCGGCTTGCCACCCTTGCGCCCGCGGCGCGGGTCAGCTGGATCCCGACGGGCGTCGACATCGACTACTTCAGGCCGTGCGCCGGTCAGGAGCGGCCCGCCCATCTCGTCTTCAGCGGATCGATGGACTGGCATCCCAACGACGACGCCGTGCGCCATTTCATGGGCGAGATTCTCCCGCTCGTCCGCCGCGACGTTCCAGACGTGACGTTCAGCATCGTCGGCAGGAACCCATCCGACCGCCTGCGCGCGGCAGCGGCTGCCGCGTCGGTCGAGGTGACCGGCACGCTGGACGACATCAGGCCGGCCATCGCACAGGCTGCGCTCTGCGTGGTGCCACTCCGCGCCGGCAGCGGCACCCGGCTGAAGATCTTCGAGGCCATGGCGATGGGCAAGGCCGTCGTCTCGACCACCCTGGGCGCCGAAGGGCTCGCCATGGAATCCGGGCGCCACTTCGTGGCCGCCGACAGCCCGCGCGCCTTCGCCGACGCGGTGATCGCGTTACTGCGGGAGGACCATCGCCGCCGCCGCATCGCTGCGGCCGGCCGCGCGCTGGTCGAAGCGCGCTATTCGTGGGCACAGGTCGCGCAGCCGTTCGAGCGGCATTGCCAGACCACCGTCGATCGTCATGCAAGCATCCGCACGGCCACCGGCCGTCGTCCTTATCTGTCACCAGCACGATCAACTCGATAGCGTGGGCCTGGCGTCGTGGCTGGCGGCCACGATGCACCTGGCCGGCATCGTGCTGATCGCCGGAGACACCTCGCGCCGGTGGCGCGTGGCGCGCCGCGAGCTGGCACGCCACGGCATCGCTTCCTTTCTCGATGCCGTCGCGTTCCGCGTCTATGCGCGGCTGCGCCTGTCGCGATCGAACGCGGCCTGGACCGACGCCGAGCTGCGGCGGCTCAGGGCACGGTATCCAGGGTCGCTCGACCAGATCCCGACGGTGAGCGTCACCGATCCGAATGAAGACCGCGCCCGTGCGTTCATTGCCGGGTTGGCGCCGGATCTGATCATCGCGCGGTGCAAGTTCATCCTGACACCCGACGTGTTCGAACTGGCCCGCGTCGGGGCCTTCGCTCTGCATCCCGGCATTTGCCCGGAGTATCGCAACGCGCACGGTTGCTTCTGGGCGCTGGCGCGCCGCGACCTCGATCGCGTCGGCATGACGTTGCTGCGAATCGATCGCGGCGTCGATACCGGCCCGGTGCTGCTGCAGGCCACATACCCATTCGATGAAGTGCGGGAATCACACCATGTCATCCAGTGCCGAGTCGTCTTCGAGAATCTTGACCGGATCGGACACGCACTCCTCGACGTCGCGCGAGGACAGTCGCCGCCTCCGATCGACACCACCGGCCGCAACTCCGCGGTGTGGGGACAACCCGGTCTCACCACATACCTCCGATGGAAGCGCGCCGCCCGCCGCGATCGACGGCTCGCGCGTCAACCTGCTGTTTCATGACGTGTTTGTGAACGATCCGGACGAAAGCGGATTTCGGTCGCCGGCCGCCAACCGTTACAAACTGCCGATTCGCGAGTTCGAACAGCACCTGGCCGGCCTCGCGTCTCTGGCTTCGCCGGCGTTGCCGTTCTCGCTGACCTTTGACGATGGCGGCGCGTCGTACTACAGCCGGATTGCCGACCGGCTCGAGCAGCGCAATTGGCGCGCGCACTGCTTCGTGCCGACCGACTTCATCGATCGGCCCGGCTTTCTCACCCGGCAGCAGATCCGCGAGCTCGACGCGCGCGGCCATCCTATCGGCGCCCATTCCGCGTCGCATCCTGCGCGGATGAGTGCGTGCAGTGCGGAGATGTTGCGCCGTGAATGGGCTGAGAGCGTCGCCGTGCTGCAGGACGTTCTCGGCCGCGCCGTCCGAGCGGCATCGGTCCCTGGCGGCTCCTACTCAACGGCCGTCGCCGAGGCCGCCATCGCGGCGGGCATTCGGACTCTGTTCACGTCGGAGCCGGTGACGCGTCCCGGCATCGTCGGCCCATGCACGATCCTCGGACGTTTCGCGATTCGTCAGTACCACACGCCCACACTCGGCCCGCGGCTCGTGCGCACGGCGCCCTGGACGCGCTGGGCGATGTGGACCGACTGGAACGTCAAGGCGCTCTGCAAACCCATTCTCGGACCTGCCTACACCCGCGCCGCCGACTGGCTCATGGCCCAGTCGACGGCCATCCGTGACACCCATCAGCCCGGAGGACACCACCATGACCGCTGTTGAAATGCTCGCGCGCGGCTCCCAGATCATTGCGGCTGCCGCTGTCGTCGTCACAAGTGCCGCATGCAGCGACGGATCGCCGACCTCCCCCGATCCGGTGACCACGAACCCGCCCACCGCCAGCGGGCCGCCCCCGCCAACGCCCTCTCCGGCGCCAACCCCGAATCCGACCGGCGTACTCTCGATCCAGATCAATCCGAACCCGGTGCCGCATAGCGGCGCGCGAATCCCCGACGCGCCAGGATGCGCGAACGTGCAATTCACCTGGTTCTACGACCAGGTCCTTTCGGAAACTGGCGGATCGACGATCACGCTGACCAATCGCATCGATCTCTTCGACGATCGCGAGACCAACAACCGTGCCGTGAACGTCGTCGTATCCGCCAACGGATCGACCACCGTACCAACCCGTTGGTGCAGCTCGAATCGCGCGGCGCACACGTCGCAGACCCGCTGGAGCGGCACCGATGCCGCCGGCCGGGCCGTTACTGTGCTCGGACCACGCGTGACGCTGAACGCACCGTCTCCCTAGTCCGCCGACCCGTCACCCCCTCCCCCTTTCCCAAAGGAACCGAACATGACTGTCAGTGTCTTCGGCCTCGGCTACGTGGGTTGTGTCACCGCAGCGTGCCTCGCGCGCGACGGCCACCACGTCATCGGCGTCGATGTGAGTACCGACAAGGTGGCCATGATCAACGAGGGCCGCTCTCCAATCATCGAGCCGGACCTCGAGCCCCTGCTGCGTCGCCTGGCACGCGAAGGCCGCCTGCGCGCCACCACCGACGCGCACGCCGCCGTGCAGGATTCCGAAGTGTCGCTGATCTGCGTAGGCACGCCGGACGTCGGTCACGGCCAGCCGGATCTCGAAGCCCTATTGCGCGTCGCCACCGCCATCGGCCAGGCGTGCATTGGCCGCACCGCGCCGCTCACGGTGGTGGTTCGCAGCACGGTGCTCCCGGGCACCAACGACCTGGTGCGGGAGCGCCTGATGTCGGCGGCGACCGCGAACGGACACGCGCCCGACATCCGCCTGGCATCGAACCCGGAATTCATGCGCGAAGGTTCGTCGATCCGCGACTTCGACCATCCGCCGTTCGTGCTGATCGGCAGTGACGATGCCAACACCGTCGCGGTACTGCGATCACTCTACGCATCGGTGAACGCGACTGTCGTGGAGACGGCGATCCGCACCGCGGAGATGATCAAGTACGTCTGCAACTGCTTCCACGCGTTGAAGGTGTGCTTCGGCAACGAGATTGCCGATCTCTGCGATGCGCTCGGCGCCGACGCCCAGGAAGTGATGCGCGTCTTCCGCCTCGACCGCAAGCTGAATATTTCCGAAGCCTATCTGACGCCAGGATTTGCGTTCGGCGGATCGTGCCTGCCGAAGGACCTGCGCGCCCTGTTGTGCGTCGGCCGCATCAACGCCGTGGAGGTGCCGATCCTCACATCGATCCTGCCCTCCAACGAGGGGCAGATCCGCCGGGCCGTCGAATCCGTGCTGCAGCACCGCAAGAAACGAATCGGTGTCGTCGGGCTCGCCTTCAAACCCGACACCGACGACCTGCGCGAGAGTCCGATGGTCACGCTGGTCGAAACCCTCATCGGCAAGGGCTGCGACATCCGCATCCTCGATCCGAGCGTCGTGATGGCCCGCCTGCACGGCGCCAACAAGCAGTACATCGAAACCGAGATTCCTCACATTTCATCGCTCCTGTGCGACAGCGTGGCAGGCCTCGTGGAGCATGCCGAGGTGATCGTGATCGGCGCCACGTGTGTGGAGGCGACCGAGGTGCTGGCGGCACGGCGCGCGGACCAGGCCATCGTCGATCTCACCCGCGGCGCCCTTGCGGCGCCGGGCGCGATCAGGGAGGCACCCGTATGGGCCGCATCATGACGCCGGCCGCCGCGGCAGGCGTCATCCTGCTGGCGGCGGTACTGATCCCGCGAGCGACCGCGCACGATCGCGGCGCGGTTGGCAGCATCGTCTTTGCACAGTCAGCGCGCGGCCCCGAGGCGCCGCGGTCGTTCGTCACGGTCGACGCCGTGCCGTCGCCGGCACGGACCATTCACGTTCCCGCTGGCAAGAATCTCCAGTCGGCGATCGACGCCGCGCGCCCGGGCGACGTCATTACGCTCGATCCAGGCGCGGTGTATCACGGCCCCTTCCGCCTGCCCCGCAACGACGGCAGCGGATGGATCGTGATCACCTCGCGCAAGGCTGCCGATGACCTTCCCGATCCCGGTGCACGCGTGCAGCCTGCACACTTTGCTCGCATGCCGAAGCTGGTGAGTGCCACCTCTCCCGTCATCGACGCCGCGCCGGGGGCCCATCACTTCCGCCTGCTCGGCCTCGAGATCGCACCGGCTCCGGGCGTCTACTTGCGGACCCTGATCGACCTGGGCAGCGATGCGTCGTCGCTGCCGTCCGTTCCTCACGACATCGTGATCGAGCGCTGTTACCTGCGGGGCGATCCACGGCGCGGTACCCGGCGTGGCATCGCCCTCAACGCGCGCCGCGTCGCGGTGGTCGACTCGCACTTTGCCGACTTCAAGGAAGTAGGGGCCGACTCACAGGCCATCGCCGGCTGGAATGGTCCCGGGCCGTTTCGCATTGCCAACAACTATCTCGAAGGCGCCGGCGAGAACGTGATGTTCGGCGGCGCCGACCCACGCATCGCCAACCTCGTGCCGTCCGACATCGAGATCGTCGGCAACGTGTTTGCCAAGCCGCTCGAATGGAAAGAAGGCGATCGGCGCTTCGCCGGCGTCGCCTGGACGGTGAAAAATCTCTTCGAGCTGAAGAACGCCCGCAGGGTGCTGATCGCGGACAACGTGTTCGAGTACAACTGGCCGCACGCACAGAACGGCTTTGCGATCCTGTTCACCGTCCGCAACCAGGACGGGGATGCGCCGTGGTCCGTCGTCGAAGACGTCATGTTCCGCGACAACGTCGTGCGGCATGTGGCCGCGGGCATCAACATCCTCGGCCACGACGACAACCACCCCAGCCGCCAGACCAGTCGCATTTCGATTGTCAACAACGTGTTCGCGGATGTGGGCGGGCAGTGGGGGCACGGCCGCCTCTTCCAGTTGCTCGATGGCACGCGCGATGTGGTGATCGATCACAACACGGCATTGCAGACCGGCAGCGTGCTCTTCGGCGGCGATCACCGCCCGCACCGCGGGTTCGTCTTCCAGAACAACATCGTACACGGCGGCTCGACCGGGATCTCCGGCTCCAATACCACGCAGGGTACGCCGACGCTGGCCCGCTACTTCCCTGGCGCGGTGGTGCGCCGCAATCTCTTCATCGGCGGCACCCGCGAGCGGTTCCCCGACGACAATTTCTTCCCATCCGGCATCGACGAAGTCGGCGTCGCGCCGCCGACGCCGGGCGCATCGTTCGCGCGCGTGGCGTCGCGCTATGCCGGCGTCGCCACCGACGGCCGCGACCCCGGTGCACGTCTCGCAACCGCCGTGCCTAGCGCCCGCGAGGAGCCGCCGCAACAGCCGGCGACTGCCCCGGTCCCGGCAGAGGTCTTTCCTGAAACGCCACCTCTGGCGACGGTCGTGTTCTGGCTGTCGCTCGTGATCCTCGTCTATGTGTGTGTGGGCTACCCGGTACTCGCTCGCCTCCGCGCTGCGCTGCGGCCACGCACGCGGCGGCGCGCGCCGATCGAGCCGACGGTCACCATCATCGTCTCCGCTCACAACGAGGGCGACCGCATCGAGCGGCGCCTGCGGAACCTGCTCACGCTTGACTATCCGCTCGATCGACTCGAGATCATCGTCGGTTCGGATGGCTCGACCGACGACACCGCCGAGCGCGCGCGTGCGTTCGAATCCGCCGGCGTCGTCGTCGAAGAGTTCACCAATCGCCGCGGTAAACCGGCGCTGCTGAATGCCCTGGTGCCGCGCGCCAGGGGAGAGATCGTGGTGTTCGCCGACGCGCGCCAGCGCTTCGATCGCGCGGCGTTGCGGGCGCTGATGGCCAACTTCGCCGATCCCGGTGTGGGCGTCGTCAGCGGTCATCTGATCATGACCGCGGGCACCGACGCCGAAATCGCCGGCGAGGGCGCGGCGATGTATTGGCACTATGAGAAGTTGATCCGATCGACGGAGAGCCGCGGCGGGTCGACGGTCGGCGCCACCGGGGCGATCTATGCGATTCGGCGGGCGCTGTTCGAACCGCTGCCTCTTGACACCATCCTCGACGACGTGTTGATCCCGGTGCGGATCGCGCGCCGCGGCTATCAAGTCGTGTTCGAGCCGGCGGCAAAGGCGTTCGACATCGCGCCGCCGACCGCGCACGGCGAGCTGGTGCGGAAGGCGCGCACCATCGGCGGCACGTTCCAGCTGTTCGCCCGCGAACGATGGCTGCTCAATCCCCGCCTGAACCCGCTGTGGTTCGAGACGGTCTCGCATAAGGCGTTGCGGTTGGCCCTGCCGATCCTGCTGGCGGCCCTGCTGCTGAGCAACCTGGCGTTGCTCGACTGGTGGCCATATCAGGTGACGATGGCCGGCCAGGCGGCGTTTTATGCCGCCGCCATCGCGGGCTGCGGCCACCGGAGTGGCCGCGCCCTCCTGCTCAAGGTGCCCTACACCATGTGCCTATTGAGCTGGGCCACCGTGCTTGGGTTCGTGCGCTTCGTGACCGATCACCAGCACGTGACGTGGGATCGGATCACCTCGTCATCAGACGTCAGGAGCCGCCCTTGATCTTGTCGCGCTGACGCTGCACCGCGCGGCCGATCCGCTGGGCGGTTGACCCTCGCGACGTCGTCGTCGCGGTGGAGGCCGGCGCCGCGACCTTCGGCGGCGCGGCGGCGGCGGACGAGGACTGACCGCCGATCGCAGCGGTCACCAGCATCGCGTCGTTGATCGACGCGTTGAGATCGTAGATCGACGCGTCAACCGCGAGGGGATAGCGCAGCTCCGCGGTACTCGAGTAGAACACCGTGCCGTTCTTGGAATATTTCACGGCGCCGCCGCTGACCGTCACGCCGAGGATATCCCCTGCCGCGATCCGCACGTCGGTCCGGTAGCTGCCCGACTCCCGCACTTCCGCCACGCCGCCCTGCACGCGCAGGGCAAACTTGATCTGCGTCGGCTGGTGCGTCGGCTCCCCAAACGTCAGTCCCACGAAACGCAGCGTCGACGGATCGGTGGCCGCAAAGAACAGGCCGCCATCGCCAGACGCAATGCGCTGTTCAGACGACGCACCCGCGTCGGCACACCCACCACAGCCACCCGTCTTCACCAGCGTGTTGCCCGAGATCGACACGTTGACGCCGTTGGTCCATCGCACAGGCTGCTGCGACCAGGACGAAGGGGCCGGCGCAGGTGACGGCGACGGCGTTGGCGCCGGTGTCGCAGGCGGAGGCGGAGCTGGCGGCGGTGTCGGTGTCGGTGTGGGCGAGGGGGCCGGCGCGCTGCCCCCGAGGCGATCCATCGGCACCCGCACGATGAATGCATCGAGACGGCCGGAGCCCGCGTTCGCCGTCCAGATGAAGTACTCGCCGGTCACGTCGAGGTTGCCCTTCGGCATCTTCCAATAGTCCTCGCTGCCGCCGCCCGAGGCGTTGAGGTCCGCAAGGTTCGGTGCCACGACGAGCGTATTGAGCGAGCCATCCAGGCGGTAACAGACGATCTCGTTCACGCGCGGCAACGACTGGCGGTGCGCGTTGCTGCTGCACGCCATCTGCTGCTCGAGCGAGAGGCCCGCGCGCGAATTGCCGTGCGCGAGGTGGCCGAGGCCGCTCGTCCACGACGCCAACTGGTAGACGAGCGTGCCCTGGCCGCGCTCGCTGGCGGGCTGGCCGCCGCGCATGTCCATGTCGAAGCGCCAGACCCGCACCGCGCCGGGCTGCGCGTTGAAGTTGTCCTCGGCCACCATGTAGCCATACCCAATGTCGGAGTGGCCGGCGGCGCCGTTCTGATCCAGGAGCACCTGCTCGGCGCCGGTCTCGAGGTCGATGATCCGATTGTCTTCGCCGTGCTGGCCGTCGATGTTTTCCTTGATCACCAGCCAGCGGCCGCTCTTGTCGATCTGGCACTCGTCGAAATCGCCGCGCTTCGCGAAGTAGAACCACTGCTGGCGATCCTCGCGATACGCCACGCAGCCGAGCATCTCGTACGACGCGCTGTCGCGGAGCGTCGCGGAGTGCACGCGGTCGTCGTTGCTCGAATGCATCTGCCAGATGTAGCGGTTGCCGTACTTGGTCGACACGTCGAACACGGTCTCGAACGTGCGCGCCTGCACGTCGTAGCGCAGCATCCGCGGCCCGTCGTTGAGGTACAGGGTCGTGGCGCGGCTGGCGCTGAAGTACCAGCCTTCGCCCGAGGCCCACGCCTGCGGGCTGTCGGGCGGGAAGATCGCACCGTGGTTCTGGGTCTCACCGCTGCGCTTGTTGACGCTGAACAGCGTCGGGCCGGTGCCGCCCTTGCGGCGATCGAGGCCGAGGAACACGAGCATGGTGTCGCTGCCCACGTGGTTGTTGATGTTGCTCCAGTAGGAGTAGCCGACCGGGAACACGCAATCGGCGCCGCCGCAGTCGCCGCCGTTGGTCAGGCGAAACGCCGTGGTGTCGTACGGGGCGGGAAAGGTGAAGGTGCCACGTGGCGGCAAAATGGCCTGCGACTGCCCGGCCGACATGGCCGGGCGAAGGCCGGCGCTGGTGGCCGAGTCGACGAAACCGCCGGAGCCAGTCGCGGCGCTCTGCGCGGAGGCGAGGGATGCGGTGAACAACACTGCGGCGCACAACGCGTGGAGGCACACGCCGAACGCAAACCGACGCCGTTGATGATGCAATGTCTCTCTCCTTCGGTTTCGGACACAGGGGTACCCACTGCGTCCGTGAATGGCCCGATGAGAGGCGTGGAGGAGAGCCCCTATTGCCGAGCTTTCAGCGAACTCCTTCCACGCATCGACCGACGTCCCACTCGCTGGCGCAGCGGGACACGTGTGAATTGATGAAGAAGGGCCTGCGTTTCGCGCACGACGGACAAACACCCAACCGCAACTGGCACTCATCAGGCACACGTGCCGCGCGCCACAGTGCAGAGCCTAGTTGTTCAGGGTGCCAGCTTAGTCGTCGCTGACGGAGACGAAAGTCATCTTGAAGGGATTGGCGCTGTCAGTCAAGACAAGACGAGAGGTATTACGAACTGCTTACACAATTTTTCAGCTCGCGCGCCCCACCGTCGCCAGCGACTCATCGAGAATCGCTACGGCAGTGGCCGCTTGCTCGCGGGTAAGGATGAGCGGCGGAGAGAGCCGGATCGCGTTTTTGCCCGCGCCAAGCACGAGCAGCCCGCGCGAAAAGCATTCGTCGACCACGCGGTCGCGCTCGTCAGTGGCCCGCTCCTTCGTGACGCGGTCGCGAACCAGTTCAACACCAAGCATCAACCCCCGGCCCCGCACGTCACCGATGAGCTGGTGCTTGTGTTGCAGTTCCCGTAATCGATCGAACATAAAGGCGCCGACCTCGGCCGCGTTCTTCATCAGCGAGTCCTTCAGCAGCGTGATGGTCGCCAGCGATGCCGCACACGATACCGGGTTGCCGCCAAACGTGCTGGCATGCGAGCCCGGCGGCCAGTTCATCACCTCTGCACTCGCCGTCGTGACGCCGAGCGGCAGGCCAGACGCGACGCCCTTGGCCACCGCTACCACGTCCGGTTCAATCCCAAAGTGCTCGATCGCAAACATCTTCCCGGTGCGGCCCATGCCCGACTGCACCTCGTCCGCGATCAGCAGCATGCCGTGCTTCTTGGTCAGGTCGCGCAGTCGCTGGTGAAACTTCGGTTCCGGCACGACGTAGCCGCCCTCGCCCTGGATCGGCTCCACGACGACGCCGGCCACATCTTCCGGTGCGATCAGGTGCACGAGGATCTGATGCTCGAGAAAATCAAGGCACTCGGCCTGGCACGACTCCGGCTTCAGCCCGACCGGACACCGGTAGCAATTTCCGTAGGGCGTGTGGAACACGCCCGGCTGCATCGGGCCGAACCCCTTGCGCTGAATGGCCTTGCTCGAGGTCAGCGCCAGCGAGCCCAGCGTGCGGCCGTGAAAGCTGCCAAGGAACGCAATCATCCCGTAGCGCCTGGTTGAATATTTTGCGAGCTTGATCGCTGCTTCGATCGCCTCGGTCCCAGAGTTGGAAAAAAATGATCGCTTCTGCCCCGCGAAGGGAGCAATTTCGTTGAACGCTTCGCCCAGCTGCACCTGCGGCTCGTAGTAGAAATCCGTGCCCGACATGTGCAGGAATTTCTGCGCTTGATCGACGATCGCGGCCACCACATCGGGATGTGAATGACCGGTGGACGTCACCGCGATCCCAGCCGCGCAATCGAGAAACTGGTTGCCGTCCACGTCCTCGACCATGGCGCCGCTGCCGCGCGCCATCACGAACGGATACCCGCGCGTGTAGGACGTCGACACCACCTTGCCATCGCGTTCGATGATGCTTCGGGCCTTCGGCCCAGGTAGCGGCGTGACGATCGATGGCTTGTCCATTTCAGATCTCAGATGTCAGATTGCTGATTGATTGTAGATTGACGATGGCCGGATTGAGCCCACAAGATGAATCTCCCATCATCAATAATCTGCAATCTGAGATCTGAGATCGACTACTTCGGCTTCCACCGCGTCCCCTGCGGCCCGTCCTCCAGTATCACCCCGCGCGCCAACAGGTCCTGTCGCACGCGGTCGGCTTCGGCAAAGTCGCGGCGCCGGCGGGCGTCCTGGCGCGCCTGAATCGCCGCCTCGATGTCGGCAAGCGGGATCGGCGGCGTCGCGTCCTCGGCCCGTCGCAACGACAGCACGCCGAGCACGCGGTCGAAGTGATCGAACGCCGCCATGATCGCCGGCGCGTCGCCCTTCCCCACCTGCTTGCCGTCCATCGCGATGTTGAGCGCGCGGATGAGATCGAACATCGCGCCGAGGCCGGCGGATGTGTTCAGATCCTCGCGCAACGCCGCGTCGAATGCCTGGACCGCTTCCTGCACACGCGCCGTGATCTCGGCATGCTCGCCCCCAGTCGCCAGCGCCTCGACGCGGCCGAGGAAGTCGCTCATGCGACGGAGTGATTCCTCCGCCTGCTCGAGGCCCGTCCAGGTGAAGTTCAACTGCTTCCGGTAATAGCCCGAGAGCAGGATGTACCGAAGAGCCGACAGGCGAAAACCCCGATCGAGGACGTCCTGCACGGTGTAGACGTTGCCGAGCGACTTCGACATCTTCTGGTTGTCGACGAGCAGGTGCTCGATGTGGAACCAGAAGCGCGAGAACTCCTGTCCCGTCGCGCCCTCGCTTTGCGCAATCTCGTTCTCGTGATGCGGGAACACGAGATCGACGCCGCCGGTGTGAATGTCGATCGGCGGGCCGCCGAGCAACCGCAGCGCCATCGCCGAGCACTCGATGTGCCAGCCGGGACGGCCCGGTCCACAGCCGCAATCCCACGTCGGTTCGCCGGGCTTGGTCGACTTCCACAACACAAAGTCGCGCGCGCTTTCCTTGTCGTACTCGTCGGAGTCGACCCGAGCGCCCGATTGGATGCCCTCGTGGTCGAGGCGCGCCAGCTTGCCGTAGGTCGGCAGCGTCGAGATTTTGAAGTAGGTCGAGCCGTCGCTCGTGTAGGTGTGACCGCGCTGGCCGAGCGCGTTAATCATGTCGGCCATGGCCTGCAGGTTCTCGGGATCGGTGGCGCGTGGCGTGTCTTCCACGGCCTCGATACCGAGCGCCGCCGCATCGGCGCGGAACGCCGTGATGTACTGGTCCGTGTACTCGCGCAATTGCAGGCCGGCCTTCACGGCGCCGGCAATGGTCTTGTCGTCCACGTCGGTGAAGTTCATCACGTGGTGCATCGTGTAGCCGGCCACGTACTTGAGCGCGCGACGCAGCACATCCACCGAGACGAAGGTCCGGAAGTTGCCGATGTGCCCGCGCGCGTACACCGTGAGGCCGCAGGTATACATCCGGACCGTGTTGTCACGGATCGGGGCAAACGGTTCCACCTGTCGGGTCAGGGTGTTGTAGAGACGCATGCCGGCTACGAAAGGAGTTGCGTGACCGTTTCGTTGCCGATGGTCACCGTCAGTGTGCCGTCGGCGGCCGCAAACACCGCCACGCTGTTGTGCCCGGGAGCCGACTGCAGCGCCCTCGCTGCCGCGGCCCGCGCGCGTTCGACGAACCCCTCGGCCGCGCCGCCGTTCAGCGTGGCGTATTCGGCCGCATGCCGCGCGACGTCGGCAACCATCGAGGCCATCTCGGGAGCATTCGGAACGGTCAATCGGAATGTGAACGCGGCAGGATTCATCTCAGGGGCAGCCTAACCATCAGACCGACAGTCTATCGAATAACCGTGTCGCACGGCGAACATCCGCCGCGATCTGCTCCTGCAGCGCCTCGATGTCGGGGAACTTGCGCTCGTCGCGCAACCGCTGGATGAACGATAGCCTCAGGGTCCGGCCATAGAGATCGAGCGGCCGTCGAAGGTCCGCTGCGCGCACGCCGGCGCGATCGGCGCCAGGCGGTGAATCGCAGGGCCCGATCACGTGCGTCTCCACCGTCGTCGCCAGCTGATCCCCGAAGGTGGGCCGTTGCCCGATGTTGGTGACGCTGGGATGGAGGTTGCCATCGATGGTGACCGCCGTCGCATACACCCCGTGCGGCGGCACCTGCTCGTTCTCGGTGACGAGGTTCGCCGTCGGAAAACCGATCTCACGCCCCCGTTTGGCGCCTTCGACGACCGTGCCGTCGATCGCGTAGTGATGGCCAAGCAGCGCCCCGGCTTCGTCGACGCGCCCTTCACTCACCAGCCGCCGGATGCGCGTGCTCGAGACGATGAAGTCTTTGTAGCGGATGGGATCGATCTTCTCCGCGCGAAACCCATAGGTGGCGCCGAGCGACCGCAGCACCGTGAAATTGCCGCTGCGATCGCGGCCGAACAGGAAATCGGCCCCCACCCACACCTCGGCCACGCGCAGCCACTCCACCAGCACGGTGCGCACGAACCGCTCCGGCTCCCACTGCGACATCTCGCGGGTGAAGCGCACCACCGCCGTGCCCTGCACGCCGGCGCGGGCCAGGGCGTCGAGCTTCTGCGCCTTCGTCATCAGCAGCGGCGGTGCCTTGTCGGGCCGGACGATGCGAGGGGGATGGGGATCGAAGGTGAGCACCACGCTCATCCCGGCGCGCTCGTTGGCCCCGCGCTGGATGCGCTCGATGATCTTCACGTGCCCGCGATGCAGGCCGTCGAAGTTGCCGAGCGCCAGCACCGGCGAGCGCCACGTCGGCGGCCGCGGATCGTCCGGGAAGTGGATTACGTCCACCCGTCCTCCGCAGCCTTGGCGGAGGCGGACTGGTCCCCCGGCGTTCGAGCGGAGGCCCCTTTGTCTGTGGACGCTTCGAAGGCGGACGCGGCCTCGATCTCCAATGCCAGGCCATCATAGGCGAGCGCCACGCCGTTGGGCAGCGCCGCGTTGGTCTCTGCATGCGGCAAGTCGTGGCAGATGTGCGTCAGGTAGGCTTGGCGAGGTTTGATGCGTGCCACCGCCTCCAGCGCCTCGGCCACCGTGAAGTGCGTGGGATGCGGACGATGCCGCAGTGCATCGAGGATCAGGATGTCCAATCCCTCGAGGAGCGGCCAGGCGTCATCGGCCAGGCGACTGCAGTCCGTGAGATAGGCGAACGATCCGAACCGGAAGCCGAGGATCGGGCGTGCGCCGTGAAAGATCGGCACCGGCTGAATCCCGACGCCCTCGATGTTGAAGCGGCCGTCGATCGTGGTCAGGGACATTTGCGGGATGCCGCCGCCCTTCTCGCCCGGCGGGTTGAACACGTACGAAAACGCGCGCCGCAGATCGCCGGTGGTGCGTTCATCGGCATAGGCCGGGATCGCGCCCGACCGCAGCACGTTGAATCGCCGCACATCGTCCAGGCCCATGATGTGATCGGCGTGGCTGTGCGTGAACAGGATGGCATCGACGCGATCGATGCCGTGAGCCAGCGCCTGGTGGCGCAGGTCGGTCGAGGTATCGACCAGGATCGACGGTCCGTTGTCGACGGCGATGTAGATCGACGGCCGGCTGCGCCGATCGCGCGGATCGCTCGATCGGCACACGGCGCAGCTGCAGCCGATCATCGGCACGCCGTGCGACGTGCCGCTCCCGAGGACGATGACGCGCGCCTTCATCCAAAAATGAAATGCTAGCATACGCAGATGAGCGACTTGGCAGGCGAGCGATTCCAACACCTCGTCGGCATCATGCGGACGCTGCGATCCGAGCAGGGCTGCGCGTGGGATCGGCAGCAGACGGTGAAAACGCTGAGGCCGTTCGTGCTGCAGGAGACCTACGAGCTGCTCGACGCGCTCGATCGCGGCGACTACCAGGCGCTCGAGCACGAGCTGGGCGACTTCCTCTTCGAAGCGGTGTTCCTGGCGCAGATCTGCGAGGAAGAGGGACGCTTCTCGATCGCCGACTCGATCACGTCGATCGCCGACAAGCTGGTGCGGCGCCACCCGCACATCTTCGATGAACGAGGCTTGGTGTCGCTCACGCCGCAGCAGGTCAAGCAGCAGTGGGAAGAGATCAAGGCCACGGAACGTACGGACGCCGGCGAGCCCGAGAAGACGGTGCTGAGCGGCGTGCCGCGCTCGATGCCGTCGCTGCTGCGCGCCTACGAGCTGAGCACCCGCGCCGCGCAGGTCGGCTTCGACTGGGTGAAGACCGACGATGTGATCGACAAGGCCGAGGAGGAGATCCGCGAGCTGCGCGAAGCGGTGGCCACAGAGGGACGCGCGTCGCGTGAAGCCGAGGAGGAGTTCGGCGACCTGCTGTTCTCACTGGTGAACGTCGCGCGGAAACTGGGCATCGAGCCTGAAGCGGCGTTGCGCGTCGCGAACGACAAGTTTCAACGGCGGTTCGACGACGTCGAACGACAGGTCAGGGTGAGCGGCCACAAGTTCCGCGACCTGACGCTCGAACAACTGGAAGTACACTGGCAGGTCGCCAAACAGAGATAAACACGAAGAACACAAAGGACACGAAGGCGCCGTTCGCTGGCGGCGCTTCGCGCCGCGACGCAGCAGAGCAGCGCGAAAAATGAGTCTCCCCGTTCGCCCAGAGACTCATTTTGTCGCGCTGTTCTGCTCCGTCCGCTGCCGGCCGAGGGCCGGCGCAGCGAACGGCGCTTCAGTCTTCGTGCGCTTCGTGTTCTTCGTGTCGCAGATTCTGCTCGGCCGAAGGCGCAGCGGCGTCGCTGTTTCTGCGTCATGTCTCCGCCGAATTCGCTGATTTCCGAACGAACCGCGCTGTTCCCGAGTTTGCAGGATAGCGTGGCATGTCTCTCCTCCTCGCTGTCTCGGTCACCGCAGGCGTCGCCGCCGGCGTGTTCTTTCCTGCCCAGTCGTCGACGCCCGCGCAATGGTCGATCGCCGGCTTCGGGCTACCCGCCTTTCTGCTCGCCGCGCGCGGGTACCCCACCGTGGCGAAATGGCTGGCGGCCGGCGCGGTGGCAGCGGTCTCGGCGCTGCTCGGCGCCGGCGCGCAGCAACGCGCCATCCATCCGCCGCTCCGGCACCTGCTCGACACACGGCTGGGCGGTTTCGCCATGAGCGCAATTGGTCTCGAGCGACACGACACACCGATCGAGATTGAAGGGCGACTGGTGGCGGATGCCGGCGCGACCGAGAGCGGAGCGAGCCTTCGTCTGATCGTCGAGCGCGTGTGGTTCGATGGCTGTCCCGAGCCAGCGTCGGGTGGCGTGTCGGTGACGGTCTCGGGCGTGCTCGCAGCGGAACGGCTCGACAGCTGGAGGGCCGGGCGACTGCTGCGGATGCCAGCGGTCTTGCGGCGTCCGGCCCGCTATCTGAATGCCGGCGTGCCCGATCAAGAGTTGCTGCTGGCCCGACGGGGTGTGCCACTCGTCGGTAGCGTCAAGAGCGCGGCGCTGGTCCAACTGGTCGCTGACGGATCGTGGTGGAACGAATCGGCGGCGGCGATTCGTGCCGCAGTGCGCGGCGCCCTCCGCCGTCACGTGAGCGTGCGCGACGCGCAATCGGGAGCGATCGCCATTGCCATTCTCATCGGCGATCGCAGCTCGCTCGATCCGGCAGTCGAACAACGGCTCCAGGAAGCGGGCACGTACCATGTCATCGCCATCTCCGGCGGCAACATCGCCATCCTCGCGGCGATCGTGCTCGCGGTGCTCTGGGCGATGGGCATTCGAGACGGCTGGGCGGCTGCGGCCGCCGTGTCGCTGCTCGCCGCCTACGCGCACGTCGCCGGCGGCGGTCCCTCGGTGGCCCGCGCCACCGTGATGGCCGTGATCTACCTGGCACTGCGCATCATGGACCAGCGTACGGCGCCGCGGCACGCGATGGCGTTGACCGCCGTCGTCGTGCTGCTCGCCTCGCCGTTGTCGATTGCGGATGTCGGACTGTGGCTGACCTTTGGCGCGACCGCCGCGATCATTGCCGGCGCGTCGTACGTGCGCCTCCCCCAACACGCGTGGTTGAAGGCACCATCGGCGCTGGTCCTCGCCTCCGCCTGCGCCGAGCTCGTGCTCATGCCGGTCGGTGCGTACGTGTTCCAGCGCGTAACGATGGCGGGCTTGATCGTGAACCTCGCTGCCGTGCCGTGCATGGCCATCGTCCAGGTGGGCGCGATGGTGGTCGCCGCGGCCGATGCCATCGGGTTCCACGCCGCCGCAAGCGTGGCTGGATGGACCACGCATCTCGGCGTTCGCGGACTCATCGACAGCGCCATCGTTGTCGACGCGGCACCGTGGCTCACCTGGCGCGTCCCGTCGCCGTCACCGGCGGTGATGGGTTCGTACTATGTGGTGCTCTGCGTGCTGCTGTGGTCGGCGACCACGACACGCGCGTCATGGGTGCGGAAGGCGGCCATCGCCGTCACGGCCGGACTCTTCCTGTGGATGGCGCTGGCGCCGCCCACCCTGGCACGCCGTTCAGGCGATGGCCGCTTGCATCTCACGCTGATCGATGTCGGTCAGGGTGACGCCATGCTCGTGACACTCCCGAACGGGCGCACCCTGGCGGTCGATGCGGGCGGCGCCTCTCTGCGAGGCGAGTTCGACATCGGGGACAGGGTGATCGGCCCGGCGCTGCGGGCGCGCGGCATCGGTCGCCTGGATTACCTCGCCATCACGCACGGCGACCCCGATCACATCGGCGGTGCCCGCTCCCTGGTGCGCGATTTCGCGCCGTCTGAAATCTGGTACGGCGTCTTCGTCAACAACCACGCACCCACGCTGGCCGTCCAGGCGGAGGCGGCCGCGCGGCGCACGACATGGCGATGGTTGCAACGAGGCGATCGACTCGACCTGGGCGACGTCGAGATGCGCGTGCACGCGCCTCCGTCGCCGGATTGGGAGCGTCAGAAGGTCCGCAACGATGATTCGCTCGTGCTGGAAGTCCGCTACGGCGACGTGTCAATTCTGTTGACCGGTGACATCGGGCGCGAGGTCGAGGAGGCGCTGATTCCCTTGCTGGACTTGCGGCCAACCGTGGTCCTGAAGTCGCCTCATCACGGAAGCGGCACGTCGAGTTCCGCGGCGTTCATCACCGCCATCAAGCCGCGCGTGGTGTTGATCAGCTGCGGCCGGGCAAATTCCTACGGACATCCGTTGCCGTACGTTCTCGAACGCTACCAGGCGGTTGGTGCCGAGGTGTTCCGCACCGACCGCGATGGCGAGATCGATCTGACGACCAACGGCCACGATGTCGACGTCCGCACGTTTACCGGCCGGCAGGGGGAGGTGCGACGTGCTCACGCGGGTTCCTAGCCCTCTCCCGCCCGAAATCGAAGACGTCATGCATCGCATCATCGGTGCGGCCATCGAGGTCCATCGGCATCTCGGTCCCGGCTACCTAGAGTCCATCTATCATCGTGCGCTGGCGGTGGAGCTTCAGGAACGCGGCATCAGCTTCACGAAAGACTTCGGCATTGATGTGATCTACAAAGGCCGTCACCTGCAGGAGTACCGCCTGGACCTGGTCGTCGAGTCCGTCGTGGTCGTGGAAGTGAAGGCAGTCTCGCAGCTGGATCCAATTCACAGCAGCCAGGTCGTGTCGTATCTCAAGGCCACCGGCCTGCGCGCCGCCCTGCTACTGAACTTCAACTCGGTGACGATGCAGGCTGGCATCAAGCGCGTCGTGCGCTGAGAAGGACTAACACGAAGGACACAAAGGACACGAAGGCGCCGTTCGCTGGCGGCGCTTCGCGCCGCGACGCAGC
>JALDXK010000020.1:0-21959 GCA_032155105.1 Acidobacteriota bacterium | reverse complement strand
GACCGGGAGGGTCTCGCCCCGAGGCTTGCAGGTAGGTTTGGTCTTACGCGGACGTTCCTGAGGTTGACTTGCTTGGAGTTCCGATGACGGACGCCTGCGACACGGGCTGTGACGCAGTTTGAGCGTGGCCACTCGCTTCGCGAGCAACGCGCAGCTGATTGGTCACATCCTTGACGCCGCTAATACGCTCGGCGACATCCTCGGCGCGGCGCTTCTGGTCGCGGCTCGTCACCGTGCCGATCAGCGTCACCTCGCCACTTACGACCGAGACTTCGATCTCGGATGCATCGAGCATCGGATCGTCGGTCATCGTGTCGCAGACTTCTTCGCGGATCCGCTCGTCGGAGCGGCGGTAGTCCTTCGGCCCCCGCCCGGAATAGTGCGGGCGCGGCGCGTCGTACTGACGCCAGTAGCCGCCGCGTTCGCGCGGCACCCATGCCGGGGGCATCTCACGAGCGCTGCCATTGCCGTCTTCCCACTCCGCGCCAGGGCTTTGCGCTTCCCAGCGCATGAAGTCGTCGCGTTGCTCCCGGGCGGCGCGGTAGTACTCGCCGGCGGCATCGTAGAGATCGTGGCGCGGCCGCCCGTTCTCGGTCACGCTGTACCGCGCGTCGTCTCGATAGCGCGGCCCCGGCTCCTCATCGCGGTAACGATCGGCGCGGTAGCGGTCGTGGTACACGCGGTCGTCCGTGCGATAGGCGCCCATCGAGGCGCCAGCGTGGCCGTACCCGCTGAAGTCGCGATCCTCGCGCGGGCCTTCCCAGCGCGACGCGCGATCCTCACGAGCCGCGTCTGGAGCCGAGCGCCATTCGTCGAGCCGTCCATGGCGATCACCGCCGTATGGAACGCGATCCTCGCGCTCGTTCACGTGGCGACGCGGTCGCTCTTCGTAATGTCGTCTGTAGTCCGCCATCGGAAATTGCCCTCACCCGCTACGATCCGAACGCCTGGGGGTTGGATGTTTGGTAACACTCTTCAGAAAGCAAGAAAATTGCCAGCGTGCCGACTCGGAAACGCTGGCAATCAGCCGGGATCCGGGTCCGGGGATCCGGGCTCCGGAAGGGACTGGGACGGGCGCGACACACAGTTGGAACTTCGTAGCCTACTTGTTACCCACACTGAGCAACTCCAGGTCCAGATCCCGGATTTCCGCCTTCGCGGCCGTAGGCCGCTGCGGCGCGACCACGCCGTAGCTCGCTGCGCGAGCGTAGGCGGGCCGGTTCCCGGTACGAGTGCTGCTTCAGCCCGTGCATGTTGCGATCACGCACGCATCGCCGCGTCAACAAGACCAAGCCCACAAAACAGCCGGCGCCGCCGTTTCCGCGGCAGCATCAACGCCGGCCTGGCATCGAGTCGCGAATCGACCCGGCGCCCCGCTTCATGGCCGAGGGGTATCGCGGTTCCGGAGTGCTGTTCAATAAGGTGGCGCTGATTACCGGCGGCGACTCGGGTATCGGGCGCGCGGCAGCGGTGCTCTGCGCGCGCGAAGGCGCCGACATCGCCATCGTGTTCCTGAAGCAGGAACACGAAGACGCTGAACGCACGGCGGAAGCTGTGACGGCGGAGGGCCGGCAGATCCTGCTGCTGCCTGGTGACGTCCGCCAATCCGCGTTCTGCAAACGCGCGGTGGAACGGACGGTGGCGCGTTTCGGACACCTGGATATCCTGGTGAACAATGCCGCATTCCAGAAGCATCAAGAGTCGATTGCCGACATCGGCGATGCGCAGCTGAAGCAGACGTTCGAAACCAATATCTTCGGATACTTCTACATGGCGCGCGCGGCACTCCCGCACCTGCGCGAAGGATCGTCGATCATCAACGTCGGATCGATCACTGGGCTCGAAGGCAGCAAGCACCTCCTCGACTACGCAGCCACCAAGGGCGCGATTCACGCGTTCACGAAATCGCTCGCCGCGAACCTCGTCGATCGCGGCATCCGCGTCAACGCCATCGCCCCGGGCCCGGTGTGGACACCGCTCAACGTTGCCGACAAGGCCGCCAAGGACGTGGCGCACTTCGGGGAGAAGGTGCCGATGCAGCGACCGGCGCAACCTGAAGAGATTGCGCCCTCGATCGTGTTCTTCGCATCGCCCATACACTCGAGCTACATCACGGGAGAAGTCCTGGCCCTGTTGGGCGGCGAAACGACGGCCGCATAAGGCTGAGCTTGAGAGGGGCTCGGCTTATGGTCTTTGTGCTCTGGAACGGGTAATGTGACAGAGCACAATCATGCGGCATGAGGCGGCCTTCGGCAGGAAGGCAACGATCTGGGAAGACGTCGGTATCGGCGTGGCTGTGTTTGCCCTCACGGCCGCCATTGTCATCGGCATTGGCTTGTGGACCCAGTACGTCACTGGGGCCCTGTTCCTGATCAGCACCGCGATCCTCGCGTGGCACAGCGGCTTTCGACCGGCGCTCACCGCATCGGTCCTGAGCGTCATCGCCATCACCCCGCTCACGCGCGCACTCGATGCCAACGCGGCAAGCATCAACACGCAGGTCCGCTCGATCTCGATGGCGTTGGTCTGCTTGGTGGTCTCGTGGTTGTGCGGCAACCTGTATCGATCGCGCGAACGCTTGCTGATCGAGCAATCGCGGCTGCGCGAGAGCGAGAACTTCCATCGACTGATCGGCGAGCTGGCCTCCGACTTCGCGTTCCACGCGCGTATCGAGCTTGGCGGCGTGATCGTCATCGACTCGGCGACGAGCGGATTGAAGGCGGTGCTCGGCTACACGCTCGACGACTTGCAGAACCGCCCGGGCCTGTCGCTGATTCATCCCGAAGATCGCGCCGACATCCAGGACGCGCTGAGCCGCGCCGGCGCGGGCGACGAAGTCTACGGCGAGGCGCGCGTGATTGCGAAGGACGGCCGCATCGTGCACGTCGAGTACCGCGCCCACCCGGAGCGGAATCCCGACGGCAGCCTCGCCGGTGTGCTCGGCGCGTTCCGCGATGTGTCGCTGCAGAAGCAACAGCAGGCGGCGCTCGCTGCCGAGCGGCAGCGACTGCTCGTCGACATCAGCAAGCGCCAGGCCATCGAGGGCGAGCTGCGTAAGTCGAAGGAAGAAGCCGAACGCCGCGCCAACGAGGCCGAAGAAGCGCGGGCGGCCGTGAAGGATCGCGAACAGCGGCTGCACTACGAAGCCCAGTTGAAGGACGAGTTCCTGGCGACGCTCGCGCACGAGCTTCGCAACCCGCTGGCGCCCCTGCGCAACGTGGCCGAGATCCTGCGGCTCGAGCAGCTCGGCGAGACCGCGCGCCAGGCTACGGGCGTGATGGAGCGGCAGATCTCGCAGCTGGTGCGGTTGATCGATGACCTGATGGACGTGAGCCGGATCACGCGGGGCCAGCTGACGCTGCGCCGCGAGCGCGTAGACCTGCGCAGCATCATCGCGAGCGCGGTGGAAACGGCACAACCGCAAATGACCACCGCGGGGGTGCGGCTCGTACTCGATCTGCCGCCGCAGCCGCTCACCCTCAACGCCGATGCGACGCGCATCTCGCAGGTGTTCCTCAACCTGCTGACCAACGCCGCCAAGTTCACGCCCGGCGGCGGGCACGTGACCATCGCGGCCAAGGTCCACGTTGATCGCGTGGCCGTGATGGTGCGCGACAGCGGCATCGGCATCGCGGCCGAGGACCAGGACCGCGTGTTCGGCATGTTCGTGCAGCTCAACCGCGACATGCGCCGCTCGCAAACCGGCCTCGGCATCGGCCTCACGCTGGTCAAGCAGATGACGGAGTTGCACGGTGGCAGCGTGGCGGTGTGGAGCGAAGGCCTGGGCAAGGGGACCGAGTTCACCATCAGCCTTCCACTGGCCGAGACTGCGGAAACCGGCACGCTGCTGACCTCCACAGATCCGGGCGCCCTCCAGAAATGGAGCATTCTGGTTGTTGACGACAGCCGAGATGGCGCCGATAGCCTCGCCTTCCTGCTCAAAGCTGCCGGCCATTCTGTGACAACCGCCTATGACGGCCCCAACGCGCTGTCACTTGCGGAAGAGCAGTTGCCCGACGTGGTCTTACTCGACATCGGGATGCCCGAGATGTCGGGTTACGACGTGGCCCGCGCCATCAGACGCGAGGCATGGGGGCGAAATATGCGCCTGATTGCGCTGACTGGATGGGGTCAGGCCGAGCACCGGCGGCGGTCGATCGAGGTTGGATTCGACGACCACCTCGTCAAACCAGTGGAACTCGATATGCTGGAAAAACTGCTCCAGATGGGTATCGCGGCTCCCATTTCAAGCAAGGCTCAACCTACGAGTTAAGCTCAGCGCTGTCGATCCCCTACTGGCCCCTGCATGACCAGCTAACCTGAAGCTGGCATGTGGTTTGTAGTGCTTTCCGGCGATACGCGCGACGGCGCGAGGGAGGGACGGAAAACCATGAGAGTCAACACCTGGGTGATTGCAGCGTTTTTGGCGATTACCGTGTCCGCGGCGGCGCAACAACCGCCCGCCACAACGAGCCAGCAACCTGCCGATTCACAGGCGTCCGGCGAACGCGGTCGGGTGGCAGTGACAACCGACGGTGACGCCGGCCTCTGGTGGGTTCCTCTTGCCGACACCAACGGCAGGGGCCGCTCCCGCGGCTCAATTCAACGGAATTCATTCAATACGCCGCAGGGCCAGATGAACGTTGCCAACTTCACGGGGAACGTCTCGTACGGCTTCACGGATCGCTTCGATATCTTCGGCGCGTGGGACTTCATCCAGCGCGTCGACCGCGACAACCTGCAGCTCTACAATAACGACCCGGAACGCGGCGGCGTCGATCCGCGCACGCCGTACGCCAGCGACCGATGGTCGGGCAACAAGCTTGGCGACCTTCGTGTCGGCGGAAAAATTGGCCTGTTGAGCGAGGAGGCCGGCAACCCGGTTGGGTTGGCGGCGCGAGTGACCATGAGCCTGCCGACCGGCAACGCTGAGGACGGCGGCGGCCTGGGAGGCGTTGCCTTCGACACCTCAGGCGTGCTCAGCAAGTGGCTCTCGAACAAGGTCGTCGTCTCCGGCGAGTTCGGCTACAACTTCCGGAGGAACCCTGAAGAGCCCGTCGTCGTCCACGTGCCGAACTACTTCCGCTGGGGCGGCGGCGTCGGCATTACGCCCAGCCCGAACTGGTTGATTCACGGCGAACTCCTGGGCCGAACCTGGGAGCGCGACACGACATCGCTCGACGGCACGATCGTCGCCGAAGACGGCACCGTGAGCCCGCTCGTCACCGTCACCGACAGCACGACGTCGTTCACCACCGGCGTAACGTGGTTTGCCGACCGCGGGTTCTTCATCGGCGGCGAGCTCCGCTGGGATACGCCGGGCGTCGATCGCATCAACGCCTCTGAAGAATCCAACGGCGACTACATGGACTATCACATCCGCATCGGCTGGGCCCCGCGCCGTACGCCGCCGCCACCGCCGGCACCCGTTGAGACGCCGCCGCCACCGGTGGCTCCGGCGAATCGTCCGCCCACAGTGAAGGCCGCCTGCAATCCGTGCACGGTCTACGTCGGGGAGCGCTCGCAACTGACCGCCGACGCGCAGGATCCGGACGGCGACACGCTGACTTACCAGTGGACGGTGCCCTCGGGCAAACTTGATCAGCCGACCACGCCGAAGCCGATGTGGACGGCGCCGATGACCGTGGGCTCGGTGCCCGCGACCGTCACCGTCAACGACGGCAGGGGCGGCACCGCGTCCGACACGGTGACGCTGCAGGTCATCCAGAAGGAGCAGAAGGTCTTCACCTTCGAAGACGTGCACTTCGACTTCGACCGCTACTCGCTGCGGCCCGAAGCCGTGCGCCTGCTCGAACAGGCCGTGACGGCGATGAAGGAAAACGCCACGCTGCGGCTGACGCTCGAAGGCCACACCTGCAACATCGGCACGGCGGAATACAACCTGGCGCTCGGTGAGCGCCGCGCCAACGCGGTCCGCGATTACCTGCAGTCCAACGGCGTGGGCGCCGACCGGTTGCAGATTGTGAGCTACGGCGAAGAGCGGCCGAAGCACGACAACGCACGTGAAGAGACGCGCCGGTTGAACCGTCGCGCCGCACTCACCGTGCGGTTGACTCAGTAGCGTTCATAAAGGGCGGGCTCAGGCCCGCCCTTTTCGTCGGAAGGAGTCGCATCACATGATCGAAGACCTGACGATGCTCGCAACGCTGCCGGTAGATCCCAACGCGGTGAAGAAGGCCACGGACGAAGGCGACAAGGACAAGGCGGCTGCCGGGGAAACGATGCCGGCGCCTAAAGAGAAGAGTGATGATCCGGCGGACGACACGACCACAGGCCGCATCGCCCGCCGCGGGCAGGACCCGCCCGAGCACGAAGATTGCGATTAGGCGCGCGGTCTTGGCGGCTCGTTGATAACAGGTTTCTCTGATGGCATCCGCATCGGTGGTTCGGTCGGCGGCGGATCGATGCTCGGCTCCCGGTCGACGTCCTTGCGATGTGGATCGTCTGGCGGCACGACGGGCTGTTCAGGGGTTTTGGGAAGCCCCGGGATCGGTCCGTGAGGCGTCACCGGGTCTTGTGCGTACGGTGTCAACATCAATATCTCCTGCTCAGTCGTTCAGCAACATTCACGCCATGGCACACGACAGGATCCGAAGATTCGTCCTGCTCTCGTGCTTACCGCTGTTGTTGATCTCCTGTTCTCGCGCGGAGACAAAAGACGCACCGGTCACCACGGTGTCGCCCGCCGGCAGCTCAACTGCCCCATCTGCCGCATCGGCCGAGAGCCGCGACGAAGCGCTGGTACGCACGGTGCACGCGATCCCGTACGGCGCTGCCATGGATGTCTTTGCCGGCGACCTCGTGGTGTTCGATGCGGTGGGCTTCAAGTCGGTCACCAGCTATCGCGCGCTCGACGGCAAGCGCTACGCCTTTGCGTTGCGGCCCGCGGGCATGACCAACGCGAAGCCGCTGGCGATGAACACCGAGGGCCTCGAGGACGGACGCTATTACAGCGTATTCGCGCTCCCTGGTCCCGAGCGCAGCGCACACGTGCGCGTCGTCGCCGACTCGTTGACGCGGCCGGCCGACGGCAAGGCGCGATTGCGCGTGGTGCACGCCGGCGATGGCCTCGGCGCTGTAGACGTGCGCGCCAGCGGCGCGAGTGGCGAACTGTTCACGAGTGTCGCCTTCCAGGCCGTGACCGACTACGACGATGTCGACCCGCTCAATGGCGCGATCGAGATTCGCGCGACAGATGGCTCCGCGCCGGGCGTGACGCTTCCCAACGCGCATCTCGAGGCCGGCCGCTTCTACACGCTCGTGCTCGTCGGCAGCAGGCAGGCGGCCGTGCCACCCGAGGCATTCATCATCGAAGACAGCGTCGGGACGCCCGCGACCACACGCTAGCGCCCGGCCATGCCCTACGCCTCGCCGCGAGCCGTGAAATGGGAGTACCGGCTCCAGCGCGTGGGATTTGTCTGCTTCATCGCCTTCGTCCTCGCCGCCGTTTTCGGCATCCTCGGCGATCGCGCCAGGATTGTCTCGAGCACAGCCAGTATCTACGTCCTGCTGTTGTTGATCTTTCGCGTGGCCGGGCGGCGCACGCTCGCCAAGTTGACCTCGTTCGACCTCGTGCTGCTGCTCATCATTGGCGAAACCACCCAACAGGCCATGATCAAGGACGATCAGTCGATTACCGGCGCGACGGTAGCCATCCTGTCGCTCGTGTCGATGGACATGGCAATGGCCTACCTGAAGAGGGTATTTCCCGCCTTCGATCGTCTGCTCGAGGGAAACCCGGTCCTGCTGGTGGACAACGGCAAGGTCCTCGAGTCGCCACTCAAGGCCAACCATTTGGATGAGGACGACATCAAGGAAGCGGCGCGACTTTCGCATGGGCTAGGCATGGAGGACGTGCGGCAGGCCACGCTGGAACGCGACGGCCACATCTCGATCGTGCCCTGGCGCGACGAACAGAAATGAGCAAGCGAAAGAAGATAGTTCTCGGCACGCTGGTCGCCGTCACCGCGGTGGCCGGCACCGGGCTCTTCGTCGCGGCGCGCCAAATCGAGCCGCGCCTCCGCGATTGGGTGACGTCGACGCTCAGTGAATCGCTCGAAAGCGAGGTCGAACTTGGGCACGTCAGGCTGCGCTGGGTGCCGCTGCGGCTCCAGGCGGAGAACCTCACGGTCCGCCATCACGGGCGCACGGATGTGCCGCCCCTGCTCGTCGTCAAGTCGTTCACGGTCGATCTGAAGCCCACGGAGCTCTGGAGCTCGACGGTGGATCACGTGATGGTCGAGGGCCTCGAAATCAACATCCCGCCCAAAGATCCCGCAACCGGTAAGCGTCCGATGCCGAATCCGTCCGGCGGCGACGATGCGCAGGCAGACGACGCCGATGATTCGGACGGCCTGCTCGTGAAGCGGCTGACGGCGACGAACACCCGGCTGGCGATCGTGCCACGCGAAGCAGGCAAGAACGCCAAGGTGTGGGACATCTTCGAGCTCGAGCTGAAGAATCTCGGGGCTGACGAACCGTCTCCCTTCACCGCCTCCCTCGTGAATCCAATTCCTTACGGCACGATCGAAGCGTCGGGAACGTTCGGCCCGTGGCGATCGGATGAACCCGGCACCTCGCCCATCGCGGGCGATTACACGTTCGCCGCCGATCTCGGCACCATCGAGGGCCTCGCCGGCGACTTGAACGCGATCGGCACGATGCAGGGTGTGATCGAGCGCATCGAGACGACCGGGCAAACGCAGACGCCGAACTTCCGCCTCACGGAGCTCGAAGGCGATGCGCTCCCCCTGCGCACGTCCTACGACGCCGTCGTCGACGGCACCAAGGGCGACGTCGACTTGAAGCAGGTCAATGTCGATCTCGGGCGCTCGCGATTCGTCGCCAGGGGCGTGGTCGAAGGCACGAAGGGTGTCAAGGGCAAGCGCGTGGTCGTCAACGTGAAGAGCGACAACGCGAACCTCGGCGAGCTGCTGCGGTTCGTGAGCAAGGCCGCGCAGCCGCCGGCCTACGGCCGGCTGCTGATCGATACCGCGCTCGACCTGCCACAGGGCAAGGAGCCGGTATTGACGCGGGTGCAGCTCGAAGGATCGGTGCGCGCCGAGCGTGTCACGTTCATGAATGACGCGGTGCAGGGCAAGATCGACGAGTTGAGTCGGCGCGGCCAAGGCAAGCCGACAGACACGTCGATCGACGAAGTCGCCTCGCGGATGTCGTCCAAGTTTACGCTGAAGAATGGCGTGTTCACCTACCAGTCGCTGTCGTTCAACGTGCAGGGCGCCGACGTGCAGTTGAACGGCACACACTCGCTGCGGTCGAAGTCGCTGAACCTGGCCGGCGAAGTGAAGCTGAATGCGACGGTCTCGCAAACGATGACGGGCTTCAAGAGCTGGCTCCTGAAGCCCTTCGATCCGTTGTTCAAGAAGAACGGGGCCGGCACCCGGCTGGTGATCCGCGTCGAAGGGACGCAGGACCAGCCGAAGGTCGGCCTCGATGTGGGCAAAACACTCCGCGGCGCCACCGATTAGACACAGATTGGACACCGATTAGAGACCGTAAATCGGTGTGTATCGGTGTCAATCTTGTGGCCTAACGCCGCACGCGCCCGAGCTGCACGACGAACTGGCCGGCGTTGTCCGACCGCTCATCGTCGTTCACCGCGAGATACAAGAGGCCGTCGCCGGGCATCGGCACGCTGGCCTGGTCGCCGATACCGAACGGCTGGCCGTTGCCGACGCGCCCGAGCAATCCACCGGCCGCAACGTTCGGCAGCGGCGAACCGGGAGCGGTGCGGTTGGTGCCCGCCGCGCTCGCGCGATCGTTGATGTTGTCCGACAACTGCACCCGGCCGGTGGTGTTGAACGTCACGATGTCGCCACGGCGCACGCGCATCCCGGTGTTGATCCACCCGGCGCTCGCGGGCACGCGGATGGCGCCCGGCGTATCCACACCCGGATCGAGTCCGGCCGCGCCCGCGCCGCCGCTGATGGCCGCCACGGGATAGGTACCGAGGTACACGCGCGAGACCGATCCCAGCGGGAATTCGTTTTCGCGACCGTCGGTGGTGCGGAACACGTAGGTGCGCTGCATACCTTCTTGCGCCGAGCCCTGGCCGCCACGAATGGCCACGAGCCGACCCTTCGCGCTGCCGCCGTTCGACAGCAACAGCAGGTGATCGGGGCCCGCCGCTTCGCGCAGTTCCGTCTCCGGCAGGCCCTGCGCGCCGCCGACGCGATCGATCACCGCGATGCTGTTCATCGGGATGCGGCGTTGATCGTGCTGCGACACTCGCAGGAACAACGTGCCGTCCGGCGTCATCTCTTCGATGCGGCCTTCGACCCTCGACCCATCACGCAACTGAACGGTGACGTTGCCCTGGGCGAGGGCGCCGGCTACCCACATTAGGCACACGGTAAACACAGCAAATCGCTTTTTGTACATGTCCAAGTCTCCATAGTGACTAGGTAGCAAGGGTCTTACCAAGACCCGCCCCACCGTGCCGTGGCGGAGGCGGCACGGCCCATGCACGAAAATGCTCCATGTATCGCGGCTTCCGCCTGGGCGTGCCCGTTCTCGAGCTCATCAAAAGGACGGTGAAAGAGGTCATCGACGATGACTGCGTGGGTCTGGCGGCCCAGTTGGCCTATTACTTCGCCCTCGGGCTCTTTCCTGCCCTCCTCTTCATTGTCGCCCTGGCGAGCTACCTCCCGTACAACGTCGTCGATGAGGTCGTCGCCGCGCTTGCGCCCATTGCGCCGCCGGAGGTGCTGACGATCATTCGCCAGCAGCTGGAAAGCATTGTGGCGGGCGATGGAACGAGCCTGCTCACGGTTGGCGTGCTCGGCGCGCTGTGGAGCAGTTCAGCAGCGATGACGACGATCGTCTCGTCGCTGAATCGCGCGTATGACCTTCCCGAGACGCGCCCGTGGTGGGAAGTCCGGCTGCTGGCGGTTGGCCTGACGATCGCGCTCGTGGTGTTCGTGCTTCTCGCGTTCACGCTCGTCGTCGCCGGCCCGAACGCCGGGCATTACCTCGTGGACTGGCTGGGGCTGTCGAACGTGGTCGATACGATCTGGCGGCTAGTGCGCTGGCCATTGGTGTTCACGCTCGCCACCACCGGCATCGCGATCGTCTACTATTACGCGCCCGACGCCGACCAGGATTGGATCTGGGTCACGCCAGGCTCGATCGTCGCCACGCTGCTGTGGGTCCTCTTCTCGATGGGGTTCCGGTTGTATCTCACCAGCGTGGGTGATTACGCCGCGACCTACGGCGCGCTCGCCGGCGCAGCGATCCTGCTGCTCTGGCTGTACTTCTCGGGACTGGCGCTGTTGATCGGAGGCGAGTTGAACAGCGAGATCGAACACGCCGCGAATCCAGGATTGAAACAGCAGAAGACCGGACGCCGGCGCTTCAGGGCCTTCGCGCGCACGCCTCGTGTCTCGCACGGAGAGCATCACCCGCAACCGCATGGCGCGCACTAACGGAGTTGTTGACGAATACCTGATGGTTGTGCTGAACGCCTGTTCGACCTGAGCGGGCCGTCGAATTCCCTGAGGCGTCAGCTGCGAAAAGATCGGTAATGCTTGGGCGATCGTTGGGAATTCTTTCCCCTATTCTCAGCACGGTTTTTTTCGTTGTCACGAAAACGGAGGAATTTTGTCAACCGTTCGTGGCATCCGAAATGCAACACTCACGCGACTGGAGAAGTCCCGATGATGAACCCAACCCCGTCCACCCATGAGCTCACTGATCTGGCCACTCGCGCACGCGCGGAGTTTCGGGAGATGCCCGGGATGTGTCTCACTACGGCGCAGGCAGCGCGGCTGTGGCAACTGAGTCCGGCGCGGGCTGAAGAATTGCTTAGTGAACTGGTTCAGGCGGGCTTCTTGGTTCGCCGCGACGGCCAGCGCTATCGTCTCCCCTCGTCGGTCTAGCCCAATGTCACGGGGCACCCCTTGCGGGGTGCCCTGTGGTCCTTTCCTATCTCCTGCCGCCGCGCTGCCGCGTCGACCTTCCGGAATTTCCCGAAGTCCCCGAAGCGCTCCTTGCGCTCGCACTGGCCGGCTCCGAACGCCGCGACGACGCCGACGCTGTTGATGCTTCTTCCTCGTCTTCGTCCTCCATGTCGTCAGCCGACTCGCCGGCAGTCGCCGCTTCGTTGATGCCTGATTCGGCGAGAGCCGAGAGCTTCTCGTCGGCGGCCTTCTCTTCCGAGAGCGTTTCGTTCAGAATCTGCGCCACCTCGGTGAGGCCCAGCGCTTCGGCCCACGCGATCGCAGTGCCATAGGCACCGATCTCGTAGTGCTCCACCTTCTGCGCCGAAGCAATCAGGCAGGCGTCGAGCACCGACTCCTCCATGTCCTCCTGCAGTTTCTCGCTGCCCTCTTCGACGATGCCGGCCATTCCGGCACAGTGTTTACCGCGAGGCTTCTCGTCGAGTAGCTCGAACACCCGCTCGAGACGCGTCACTTGCCCTTCGGTTTCATCGAGGTGTGATTCAAACGCTTCGCGCAGCTCATCACTCGACGCGCCTTTGGCCATCTTGGGGAGTGCCTTTACGAGCTGCTTCTCGGCGTTGTAAAGGTCTTTAATTTCTTCCACGAGCGCTTCGCGGAGGTTGTCTGCAGACATGTGTTTCACTCCTTCGTCCTGATGCGGCACACGCCGCACACGAAACATCAGATTGTTGACGTCGGGAAGCGATGCAGGAAATGTTCCCTCCCCGACGTGTTACGGGATGGCGAACCGGCGCTTGAGCGCCTCCAGGCCGTCGTACGTCATCTTCGCGGGATCCTGTCCGAGTAGCCCCGCAAACCACGCCGCGGCCCGGCCGCCAGGCGGCGCATATTGCAGGTGCACGCGCACTTCGGTGCCGGCGCTGCCCGGCAGCGGCTTGAACACTACCGAGCCCGCATGCTGAATCGCCTCACCCGGAAGCGTGCGCCAGCCGATCGTTTCGAATGGCACCTCGTTGATGATCTCGGCCTGCCACGTGAGCGGGACCTGGCCGAAGGCCTTCGCGGTCCAGCGCGACAGCTTGTCGTCGATCGTGTCCACGCGCTCGAGATGCGGCATCACTTCCGGCAAGTGCACGAGCTGACGCCACCACGCGTAGAGTTGTTCGGCCGGCGCATCCACGGTGACCGATTCGCGGATGTGAATTCCTCGTGTGCCCGAGAGCGCCCGCCTCGTATCGGAATGGTCGACGCCGAACGCGGCATAGGCCGGACAGAAGCCAGTGGCCGCGCGCGCAATTAATCCGGCCGAGGTGACGCCAAGCCCGCGATTGCCGTGCTTCCACGCATAGCCCAGCAGTGCAGTGCCTGCAGCAAGGGTCACGACGCGCTCCACAGTGCCGACGTTGGCGGGCAATTTGATGGGATTCGGGATCCGAGTTCCGGGAGCCGGAAAAGCTTCTGAATACACGCGTTCCATACGATCTCTCCTGTTCGACTTCGTGCAATTCCGGATCCCGGGTCACGGGTCCCGGGTCCCGGGTCCCGGGTCCCGGGTCCCGGCATCAACGTTCGCTCAGCAGCTCGCTAAGGCTCGACAGCGACTCGACGTGATCGGCTACCGTCTTCAGCATCATCAGGATCGGCACCGCGAGCAGCATGCCGGGCGCGCCCCACATCCATCCCCAGAACATCACCGCCACGAACACGGCGACGGAGTTCACGCGCGCCGCGGCACCGAGAAAGATCGGCGTGAGCAGGAACCCCTCGAGCGAGGTAATCGCCACCGACGTGCCGGCCACGGCGGCCGTCATCGCCAGTGACTTGAACTGCACGATCGCCGCAACCGCCGCCGTCGCCATCACGACCGTGGGGCCAAAGTACGGGATGCAATTGAGGACGCCGGCCGCGACGCCCCACAGCCCGGCATAGCGCACGCCCATCGCCCAAAACGCCAGCCACGTGACCACGCCCACCAGCGCACCGCTCCAGAACATGTAGAAGATGTACCGGCCGATCTTCGTCGTCATCTCGTCGATCATTTGCACGGTCACTTTTTTCTGCGACAACCGATCGCCGCTCAGCCTGACGAACTTCTGCTTGAACATCTCCCCCGACGCGAGCAGGAAGTAGCTCAGGAAGACCAGCAGGATGCCTTGCATGAGCCAGTCGCCGACGCGACGGGCGCCGACCATCATCTGGCGTTGCACGTCGGTAGGTTCGACGATCGTCACCCGCGTCGCATCGGTTTGCTTGGGAGTGGTCGTGGACTCCTCGAGCTCTGTCACGGCTTGCTGCAGCTGGCGCAGCAGACCTTGCCGCGGTGACGCAGATTGAATGGTGACGCGGATCTCCCGAACGATGCTCGGCAACTGCCGGCTGAAGGCCGCAACCTCATCGGACAGGCCCCACGCGGTGATGACGAACGCGCCAGAGATCGACAGCACCACCACCGCGGACGCCAGCCACCGCGGCATGAGGCGCGACAACGCGCGCACCGGCGGCGCCAGGGCCACCGCGGCGAGGACGGCGGCCGTCAGCGGCGCCAGGAACTCCCTCCCATAACGCACCGCCGCCAGCGTCAGCAGGAAGGCAATCACGTGAATCGCGGTGATCTGCGTAGGAACCGACGGAATGACGGCCGGCTTTTCGCCAACCTCAGGTACAGCCATCACTGGCTGAACAATTCACGTTTCATGCCGACCGTACCCATGGCCGGGCACGGTCGTCCCGCCGTAGCGAGTTGAGACACGCGTGCAGGGCGGGACGTTAGCTATTCATTGCGTAAACGACGAGATTGACCGCGAATTTGGTGTTGTCGTCGCGCTGAAACCGCTTGTTCCGCCAGTCGTAGTCCCACTCGCAGCCGTAGTCCTTGTTGGAATACAGCACGCCAATCCGAGCCCGCCGTTCCACACTCCTGAGGTAGTCGTGCACCAGGTCGTCGCCCCAGCCGTTCAGCTCGTGGGAGGTCTGCGGAGGGCCGTCAGGGAACTGAAAGAACGATGTGTAGAGCGCGTGCGTGTTGGGGAGCTTGTCGAGCGTGCCCGGCCCCGGAAAGGCGCGCCGCATCTCGTCCTCGAACGACGTCGCATACAGCCCGGCGACGTCGTGGTTGCAGTCGTCCGAGAACAGGAAGCCGCCGCGCTCGACGAACCGCACCAGGTTCTGCCGCTCGCGCTCATTGAACCGAACGAGCTTGTGCCCGGTCATGAACAGGAACGGAAACGCGAGCAGTTCCTCGGAATCAGCGGTGATGACGATCTCTTCCGGGTAGACCGGGATGGTCGTGTATTCGACGATGGAATTCAGGACGTTGGCGGCGACCTTGGGGTTGTAGTCCCAGTCGCCCGAGTCGTAGCGCAGGCGCGCAAACACGAACTCGCCCGAACGCGGCTTGCCGCGCACGGGACGGGGGACCTGATCGAGAGTCACGACTCTATCTTACCGGCGGCCCACTCCCCGCTCCCGGCTCCGGACTATGCACTGACCCGCATGACGTTCTTGATCGCGCGAATCAAATCCGCCGGCGCCACGGGCTTGGGCAGGTGGCGATCGTAGCCGGCGCCCAGGGCCGCTTCCGCGTCCTGCTGGCGCGCGTACGCGGTGAGGGCAATCGCCGGCACCTTGGGGCCATTCGACATCTGGCGGACGCGCCGGATCAGGGAGTAGCCGTCCTCGTCCGGCATGCCGATGTCGCTCACGATCACGTCCGGCCGGCGTTCGGAGAGCCGCTCCAGCGCTTCGTTTGCCGATGCCACCGCCTCCACCAGCGCGCCGAGTTTCTGCAGCAGCAGTGCGAGCACGTTCCGCGAATCTGGATCGTCTTCGACAATCAGCACGTGGACGCCGTGCAGCATCTCCAGCTGATCGAGCGGCAGTTCCGTGGGCAGGCTGCGGCTGGAGGTCATCAGCTCACCTGGCGCCGCCCCCGTGTGCTTCGGCAGTCGCAACTTGAAGGTCGTGCCCTTGCCTTCACCGCCGCTCTCCACCGACACGGTGCCGCCGTGCAGCTCGACGAGGTGCCGCACGATCGCCATCCCGAGGCCGAGGCCGTTGTGACGGCGGCTCATCGAGCTGTCGGCCTGGCGGAACCGATCGAACACGTACGGCAGGAACTCGGGCGCGATGCCGATGCCGGTATCGGCGACTTCGATGTGAACGTCGTCGCTCTCGTCGCTGAGGGCAATGCCGACGGTGCCGCCTTTGGGGGTGAACTTGAAGGCGTTCGACACCAGGTTCCACACCACCTGCTGCAGGCGATCGCGATCGCCGAGCACGTGCAGCCCTTCCGGCAGGCGGCAATTCACGGTAATCGCCTTGGCGGTCGCTGCCGGCATCAGCGAGGTCACCGCATCCTCGATCACGCGCTGCACCGGGACCAGCCCGGTCTCGATCGTGAGTCGGCCGCTGACGATGCGCGACACGTCGAGGATGTCGTCGATCAGCTGGGCCTGCACGGTCGCGTTCTGGCGGATCACGTTCGAGGCGCGCTGCACGGTGTCGCGATCGTGCGTGCTCTGGCCCAGCACGTGCGACCAGCCCATGATCGCGTTGAGCGGCGTGCGCAGCTCGTGCGACAGCGTGGCGAGAAACTCGTCCTTGAGGCGGTTGGCGCGTTCCGCATCGAGGCGCGCCGCCTGCTCGCGCCGGAGCAGCTGCACGCGCTCCTTCTCGATCTTGACGCGTTCTTCGATCTCGGCCGAGAGCGCCTGGTTGGCGCTGGCCAGCTCCTTGGTGCGCTCGGCGATGCGGAGTTCGAGCTCTTCCTGCGCAATGCGCAGCGCTTCCTGGCGGTTGAATAGCTCGACGAACACTGCCACCTTCGAGCGCAGGACGTCGCCCGGCACGGGCTTGACGAGATAGTCCACCGCGCCCACGGTGTAGCCGCGAAACACGTAGTTGACGCCGAAGTCGTTCGCGGTCAGGAAGATGATCGGCGTTTGCCGGGAGCGCGGGCGTTCGCGGATCAGGGTGGCGGTTTCATAGCCGTCCACGCCGGGCATCACGACGTCGAGCAGGATCAGCGCGAAATCCTGCTCCAGCACTTCCTTGAGCGCTTCGCGGCCGGACTTCGCCCTCACCAGACGGTACCCGGGGTCGTCGAGGACCGCTTCGAGCGCCATCAGGTTCTCGTCGCGATCGTCGACGACGAGGATGTTGACCTGCTTCTTATTCGTTAGCGTGATAGCCACACCCGCAGCAGTCCGATCAGTTGGTCGGAATCAACCGGCTTGGTCACGTAATCGGACGCGCCGGCGTTGATGCACTTTTCGCGGTCGCCCTTCATGGCCTTGGCGGTGATGGCAATGATCGGCAGGTCCTCGAAGGTGCTGTTGTCTCGAATGCGCCGCGTCGCCTCGTAGCCGTCCATTTCCGGCATCATCACGTCCATCAGCACGACGTCGACGTCGGGATGCTCGCCCAGGATGCGCAGCGCATCGTGGCCGTTCTCCGCGTAGCGGACCTCCATCTGGTGCCGCTCGAGAATGCTGGTCAACGCGAAGATGTTGCGGATGTCGTCGTCGACCACCAGCGCCTTCTTGCCGGCCAGCGTCGGGTCGCTGCGGTGCAGCTGATCGAGCAGGCGCTGCTTGTCCGGCGGCAGCGAGCTTTCGACGCGGTGGAGGAACAGCGTGGTCTCTTCGAGCAGGCGCTCGGGCGACTTCACGTCCTTGATGATAATCGTCTGGGCCAGCTGCCGCAGCTGGGCTTCCTCGAACTTCGTTAGCTCCTTGCCGGTGTAGATGATCACCGGTACCTGCGACAGGCGCTCGTCGGCGCGCATCGTCTCGAGCATCTCGAGGCCGTTCATGTCGTTGAGGCCGAGGTCGAGCACGATGCAGTCGTACTCGCGGCGCGCCAGCTGGTCGAGCGCCTCGGTGCCGGAGCCGACCGCGGTGATCTCGACGTCACGGTCGCCGATCAGTTCGACCAGCGTGTTGCGCTGCACATCGTCGTCTTCGACGATCAGCAGCGTGCGCAGCTTGCGATCGTCGAACTCCTTGATCGCGCTGAAGGCCTTGTCGAGGGCGTCGGTTTCCGCGGTCTTCACCACGTAAGTCCGGGCGCCGAGGCGCATCCCGCGGTGCGGGTCGTCGGTGACCGAGATGACGTGCACCGGGATGTGCCGCGTGCTGGGATCATGCTTCAGCCGATCGAGCACGTTCCAGCCATCGAGACCGGGCAGGTCGAGGTCGAGGGTGATGGCGTCGGGGCGGTGCTGCCGCGCCATCTGCAGGCCGACGTCGCCGCGCACCGCGGCCAGGACGCGGAAGTCGTGCTCGCGGCCGAGGTCCATGAGGATGCGCGCGAAGGCCTGGTCGTTCTCGATGATCAGCATCACGCGATCGCCGGGCTGGATGCGCTGGCGGTCGTCGAACATCGGGTTGTCGTCGACCGGCGTCTCCTCTTCCTGCAACGCGCGATCGACGGCAATGCGAGCTTCCACCGGCGTATCGGCGCGCTCGGCGGCCGACAGCGTCGAGACGTAGACCGACGGCAGGTAGAGCGTGAAGGTGCTGCCCTCGCCGACGATGCTGCCCAACCGGATTTCGCCGCCGAGCAGCTTCGCGATTTCACGGCTGATCGACAGGCCGAGGCCGGTGCCGCCGTACTTGCGGCTGGTGGTGCCATCGGCCTGCTGGAACGCCTCGAAGATCACCTGGTGCTTGTCGCTGGGAATGCCGATGCCGGTGTCGCGGACGGTGAACGCCACCACGTTGGTCGCGCGATCGAGCGACTTGTGGCCCGGCGACCAGCCCGCGGTGGCCGACTCGATGCTCAGCGTCACCGAGCCGGCTTCCGTGAACTTGATCGCGTTGGAGAGCAGGTTCTTGAGCACCTGCTGCACGCGCTTCTGGTCGGTGATGATCGACGAGACGGTGGACGGATCGAGGCTCACCGAGAAGGTGAGACCCTTGCTCGCCGCGACCTCGCGGAAGGTGCGTTCGACGTAGGACTTCACGTCGCCGAGCGACACCGGCACGGCGTCCACGTCCATCATGCCCGACTCGATCTTCGACAGGTCGAGGATCTCGTTGATCAGCTCGAGCAGGTCGGAGCCGGAGGCGTGGATGGTCTTGGCGAATTCGACCTGCTTCTCGGTGAGCGTGCCTTCCGAGTTCTGCGCCAGCAACCGCGACAGGATCAGCAGCGAGTTGAGAGGGGTGCGGAGCTCATGGCTCATGTTGGCCAGGAACTCCGACTTGTAGCGGCTGGTGAGGGCGAGCTGAGCGGCTTTGTCTTCCAGAGACAGGCGGGCCTGATCGATCTCGCGGTTCTTCTGTTCCACTTCAGCGTTCTGCTTGGCGAGCAGCTCGGCCTTCTCTTCGAGCTCTTCGTTGGTCTTCTGCAGCTCGGTGGCGAGCGACTGCGACTGCTTCAGCAGTTCCTCCGTGCGCATCGTCGCCGTAATCGTGTTGAGCACGATGCCGATCGATTCGGTGAGCTGGCCGAGGAAGCTGAGGTGCGTTTCGTTGAAGCGGTAGAACGAGGCGAGCTCGATCACCGCCTTGACCTGGCCTTCGAACAGCACCGGCACCACGAAGATGTTGGTCGGCGCGGCGGAGCCGAGGCCCGAGCTGATCTGCACGTAATTCTGCGGCACCTCGGTCAGCAGGATCGGCTGCTTCTCGACCGCGGCCTGGCCGACCAGGCCTTCGCCGGCGCGGAAGCGCGTCTTCAGGCTGTCGCCCTCGGTGTAGGCGTAGCTGGCGAGTAGCCGCAGATCGGGCTCGCCGGCGTCGGTCGCTTCGTTGAAGTAGATCACGCCGTGCTGCATCGGCACGAGCGGGGCCAGCTCCGACAGGATGGTGCGCGACACGGTGGCGAGGTCGCGCTGGCCCTGCAGCAGGCGCGTGAACTTCGCGAGGTTGGTCTTCAGCCAGTCCTGCGCGGTGTTCTTCTCCGTCGTCTCGCGCAGGTTGACGATCATTTCGTTGATGTTGTCTTTGAGGGCGGCAAGCTCGCCGGCCGCTTCGACGTTGATCGATTGCGACAGGTCACCCTTGGTGACGGCGGTGGCAACCTCCGCAATCGCGCGCACCTGCGTGGTGAGATTCGCGGCGAGGCGGTTGACGTTGTCGGTGAGGTCCTTCCACGTACCGCCGACACCGGGCACGACGGCCTGGCCGCCGAGCTTGCCTTCGGTGCCGACTTCCTTCGCCATGCGGGTCACTTCGGCGGCGAACGAGCCCAGCTGGTCGACCATCGTGTTGACGGTGTCTTTCAGCTCGAGCATCTCGCCGCGCACGTCAACGGTGACCTTCTTGGAGAGGTCGCCGCGGGCCACGGCCGTGGTGACTTCGGCGATGTTGCGGACCTGGCTGGTCAGGTTCGCGGCCATCGAGTTCACCGAGTCGGTGAGATCTTTCCACGTGCCGCCCACGCCCGGCACATCGGCCTGGCCGCCGAGCTGACCTTCCGTACCGACTTCGCGCGCCACGCGCGTGACTTCCGAGGCGAACGAGCTGAGCTGATCCACCATCGTATTCATGGTGTTCTTCAGCTCGAGGATCTCGCCACGCACAGCCACGGTGATCTTCTTCGTGAGGTCGCCCTTCGCCACGGCGGTGGTGACGTCGGCGATGTTGCGGACCTGCCCGGTCAGGTTGCCGGCCATCGAGTTCACCGAGTCGGTGAGGTCGCGCCAGGTGCCGGCCACGCCGCGCACGTCGGCCTGGCCGCCGAGCTTGCCTTCGGTGCCGACTTCACGCGCCACGCGCGTCACTTCCGACGCGAACGCGTTGAGCTGGTCGGTCATCGTGTTGATGACGTTCTTGATCTGCAGAATTTCGCCCTGCGCCTGCACCGTGATCTTCTGGTTCAGGTCGCCACTGGCGATCGCGGTGGCGACCTTCGACACGTCGCGCAGCTGCACGGTCAGGTTACCGGCCAGCTCGTTGACGTTGTCCGTAAGGTCCTTCCACGTGCCGGCGACACCTCGCACGTCGGCCTGGCCACCGAGCTTGCCTTCGGTGCCCACTTCCTTGGCCACGCGTGTCACTTCCGACGCGAACGAGCTGAGCTGATCCACCATGATGTTGACGGTGTTCTTCAGCTCGAGAATTTCGCCGCGCGCGTCCACCGTAATCTTCTTGCCCAGGTCGCCGCGCGCCACGGCGGTGGTGACGTCGGCGATGTTACGCACCTGGCCGGTCAGGTTCGCGGCCATCGCGTTGACGTTGTCGGTGAGGTCTTCCCACGTGCCGGCCACGCCGGGCACGTCGGCCTGGCCGCCCAGCTTCCCTTCCGTCCCGACTTCCTTCGCCACACGTGTCACTTCCGAGGCGAACGACCCGAGCTGGTCCACCATCGTGTTGATGACGTTCTTGATCTGCAGAATTTCGCCGCGCGCCTGCACGGTGATCTTCTGGTTCAGGTCGCCGCTCGCGATCGCGGTGGCCACCTTCGACATGTCGCGCAGCTGCACGGTCAGGTTGCCGGCCAGCTCGTTGACGTTGTCGGTGAGGTCCTTCCACGCGCCGACCACGCCGCGCACGTCGGCCTGGCCGCCCAACTGCCCTTCGGTGCCCACTTCCTTCGCCACGCGCGTGACTTCGGCGGCGAACGAACTGAGCTGGTCCACCATCGTGTTGACGGTGTTCTTCAGCTCGAGAATTTCGCCCTTCGCGTCGACGGTGATCTTCTTCGACAGGTCACCGCGCGCCACGGCGGTGGTCACGTCGGCGATGTTGCGCACCTGGCTGGTCAGGTTGCCGGCCATGAAGTTGACGTTGTCGGTGAGGTCCTTCCACGTGCCGGCGACACCCTTGACGTCGGCCTGGCCACCGAGCTTGCCCTCGGTGCCGACCTCGCGCGCCACGCGCGTGACTTCCGAGGCGAACGAGCCGAGCTGGTCGACCATCGTGTTGATGGTGTTCTTCAGCTCGAGGATCTCGCCGCGCACATCGACCGTGATCTTGCGCGACAGGTCGCCGCGGGCGACCGCGGTCGTGACTTCGGCGATGTTGCGCACCTGGTCGGTCAGGTTGCGCGCCATGGCGTTGACCGAGTCGG
>JALDXK010000019.1:0-22175 GCA_032155105.1 Acidobacteriota bacterium | reverse complement strand
GCCATCGGTCGTGCCGAGCAACTGGTGAAGCAACATGAAAGTGCTGCCACCGAAAACGTCGCCATCCCGCGAACGAATAAAGCGGGTCCATAGTCCTCGACGCCGTGCGTATCGAGCCTACCGGCCCTGCCTCCGGTGGGAATTCGGATTCACCTGCGCGTTCTGCCTGATTCACGAAGCCGACCTCAACGAGCATGGGCTTCACGGCCTGGGGTTGATGTGGATCGAGCACCATGTGGCTCGCAGCCGCAATCCCCAGCTTGCGGACGAATACACAAACTGTTTTTACTCGTGCTTGTTCTGCAACCAGGCGCGTTCCAACCGGCCCGAGATCGAGCGCGATCGGCGGTTACTGGATCCGTGCACCGAAGCCTGGGCCGATCACTTCGACCTCGTCGAGTTTTCACTGCAGCCGAAGACCCCGAGCGCGGAATACACGGCGTCTACCTACGACCTCAATGAGGCGCGGCGGCTCCTGGTGCGACAGAACCGGCACGACGCGGTGTCGGAGTCGCTGCATGTGATCAAGCGTGGGCCCGCGCTCGTCAAGGACCTGCTCGCACTGGCGGGCCTGGTCCAGTGGGGCGATCGTGACGCGCTCCTGGAGGGGGCCGAGCACCTGCGAGCGACGATCGAACTGGCGACGCGTCAACTGATCCGGTTGCAGGCCATTCCTGCCGGCGCCGACACCCGGTGCGGGTGCAGCCACGAGAACGTCGAACTCCCGCCGTTCCTGAGCGATCAGGTCCTCGACGTCAGTGTGTAGAGAAGGGGCCACGGCCGATCATGCCGCGGCCCCTCCGCGCTACTTCTGCAGCGACATCAAATACAACGACAGCGCCGCAATGTCGTCGGCCGACAACTGCGAGGTTCTGCCATGCGTGTCGGTGATCACGCGAATGCCGCGCGATGCCAGCAGCGGATTGATGCGTCCGCCGGCGATCAGAGGCGCCACGTTGGCCGTGCCCAGCTGATCGACCTCCAGCCGTCCTTCCGGATACGCGACCTTGTCGTACGCGGGGTCGCGTCCCGGCTTGGCGACGAACGGGCTGTCGAGGCTGACGCAGAGCGGCCCCCTGCCGTCGCCGGCCAGCAATGTGCAATTGCCAGGGTCGCTGCTGTCGGCCGCGGTGATCGGCACCTCCGTCGGCAAGCGCACTTCAGGGCCACCGAGGAAGTCGAACGCCACGACGCGGCTGTGATCGGCGCGCACCGTCCGGAAGTTGAAGCCGCGCTCGCCCGGCCGCAAGAGCGGCGAGTCCGGCGTCAGGAGCACCTCGTTGACGGTGTGCGCGAGGCCATGATGCAGCCAGCGCGGCACGCTGTCCCAGAACGACCGCAGGTGCTTGGTGTTGCGGCTGCTGATGTTCTGGCGGCCGCCGAGATCCTGCGGCGGATCGAACTCCTTGAAGAAGTAGTCGTTGAACAGCCGCGTGAACGGCCCCTCGTTGTCCACCGTGATTTCCGCCACGACGCCGGGCTCGTGGTTCCGCTCGACAAACTCGTCTCGTGCGCGAAGGCGATCCTCCAGCTTCGCCTGCGGGAACACCACTGATCGGTTCTCGGCCCCGACCAGCTCGCCGTTGCAGGACGAGGCGTACGAGTTCATGTCGCTGCTGAGGCCCTCGAACCACTCCGGCCAGTTGTCCGAGGTGTCCTTGTTCTGCGGCGAGATCTTCGGACCACCAATGGCATTGCCGCCGACATTCCACTGTCCGCCGTCATGACGGCTCTGCCAGTGACAATGTCCGCACGACTTCTGTCCATCGTCCGAGTACGACTGCGTGAAGAGCCAGCGCAGGCCAATCTCCTCGTGCGTGGCGAAGAGGTTCTGGCCGTGGCCGCCCTTGACGGGATCGGGCGTGTTGTTGGTGACGCCGACGGCGAGGAAGCCCTGCCGCGTGAGCGCGCCGTTGGCGCCGATGGCGAGGAACGAGACGTCCTCGGTCTGCATGTTGGCGACGTACAACGTGCGGCCGTCGGGTGACACCGCCAGTCCCTGCGGCGTGATGCCGCCGGTGAACTGCAGGCCGAGCTGCGTGAGGATCTGCGACGGGTCGCCCGGGCTCTGGTTGACCCGGAACACCTCGACCTTGTCGGAGTGCAACTGCGTGACGAACAGTAGATCGCCCTTGACGATCATCTGCTCGGGACCGCTGCCACGGATGATCTCGGTCCTCGCCGTTCCTGCTTGCAAATGAGAGGCCGCGACTCGCGCGGCAGCTGAGGTTTTGTGTCGCGCTTGGAATGCGTCGGAGCCGATTATTGATCAACCGGATCGCTTCCCCGTGATCGAGAGTGATGCTGATGGTCGCGGACAGGTCGACGCGCCGGTACGGGTTCGCGGAAAAATTCTGAATCGTCTCCGGAGACGGCGCACTCGACACGGACGGGGTGCAAAGGGGAGGCCGTCCCTCGCGCGCCCAACTCGACAGGAGTATCGTATGGCGATGCGTTTGCCGCACCTCCTCTCGCTCGTCGCCATCTGCATCGCCACACCAGCGGTAGCGCAGGAACCCGCCAAGTGGGGCGCGACACTCGAGTTTCACACCTTCTCGATCATCGCCGTCGATCCGGCAACGAAAGAAACGGGCGTCGCAGTGACGACGCGCAACCCGTGCGTCGGCAACGCCGTGCCGTGGGTGAGGGCGGGTGTTGGCGCGGTTGCGACACAGGGTGGGACGCGCGTGGAGTATGGGCCGGAGCTGCTCGACCTGCTCTCGAAAGGCGTGTCGCCGAAGGAGGCACTCGATCGACTGCTGGCCGAAGACAAGGATCGCGATCGGCGTCAGGTCGGCGTGATCGGGATCGATGGCCGCTCGGCGCAGTGGACGGGAGCAGGGCAGAAGGGCGCCGAGAGCCGCGGCGACTGGACGGCGGAGGTAGCGGGCAAGACGTTCGCAGTCCAGGGCAACTCGCTCGTCAGTCCTGACGTGGTGAAGGCGGTGGCCGCGAATTTTCAGGCCAGCGAGGGATCGCCGCGGCATCTTGCCGATCGCTTGATCGACGCGCTCAACGCCGGGCATCTGCTTGGTGGCGATGGCCGTCATGGCGAAACGCAATCGGCCGCAGTGCTGGTGGCCGATTCCCGTCCAGGGATGTCGCGACGGCCGGATGGGCAGACGGTGAATATCAACGTCTGCGAACATCCCGAGCCCGTGCGCGAGATGCGCCGCATCTACGACACGTCGAGCGAGACGCTCGGGTTCCGAACGCTCGAGCAGCCGATCGGCCGCGATGTGCTGCAGCTGAAAATCATGCTGCACGCGCTTGGCTTCTATCGCGCGGGTGACAAGGACGTCGACGCGCGTTCGCCGCAGGCGAGCATCTATACGCAGGATGCCGTGGATGCGGTGGACAAGTTCCGCGCCGCGCAGGGGTGGCAGACGACGGTGCCGGGATTTGTCGACACGAGAACGATCGAGCGATTGTGGAGCCGGTTGCAGGAGGCAGGCAAGGCCGACGCCGTCAGGCGCCGGCTGCTCGAATTACAGCGCGTTCGCTAGCGGTTCAAGGGATCAGCGCGCGGGGTATTCGGTTTGCTCCATCAGTCGACGCAGCTCACGCTGCATCTGCAGCAGCGTGTCACGCGCCCCTGACTGGCCAACCAGGTTCGTTTCTTCGTAGGGATCGGCTTCGAGATCGTAGAGCTCGTCCATCCCCTGCAGTTCACGATAGGTGATGTACTTGTGCCGGCCGGTTCGCACCGCCACGTAGCCCATGTTGCGGATGCGCGGAAACACGGTGTCGGTGAAGTACTCGATGAGAAACGACGAGCGCCACTCGCGTGCCTCCTGCTCGAGCACCGGGACGAGCGAGCGGCCCTGGATCCCGGCGTCCGGCTGAAGGCCCGCCACCTCGAGCAGCGTCGGCGCCAGGTCGATGTTCAGCACCATGTCGGGCAGTGTCGAGCCGGCCTTCGCCAGCGCCGGATAGCGCACGACCAGCGGAATGCGAATCGTCTCCTCGTAGGCCAGGCGCCGTTCTTCGTTGAGGCCATGCTCGCCGTAGAAATAGCCGTGGTCGCTGGTGAACACCACCACCGTGTCGTTCAGCACACCCTTACGCTCCAGCGTCGCGAGGATTCGCCCCAGGCTGTCGTCGACAGCGAGCAGCATCTCGACGCGTCCCCTGATCTCCTCATCGGTCGTCGCCGTCTTCGGACCAAGCGGCGGAAGTTTGTCGATCTGGCGAAGCAGCGCGGGTTTGCCAACCGGCGGCTTGAACGCGTTCGCGCGCCGCGGCATCGTGCGGCCTTCATAGCGACCGCGGTGTCGATCGGCCGCCACGAAACCTCCCGGCTGCCCCGGAATCGGCGCCACGCTGCCATCGTCTCGCTGGATCACGTTTGGATGGATGGCCTTGTGAGCGAGGTACACAAGAAATGGACTGTCGGACGGACGCTCGATGAACCGTTCCACGTAGTCGGTGAGCAGGTCGGTGGTGTAGCCCTTGGCGTTCAGGCGCGTGCCGTCGACGTTGAGCGCGGGATCGATGGCTTCGCCTTGTCCGGGCAACGCGACCCAGTGATTGAATCCCGGCCGGGGGCTGTCGTCGTTGCCCATGTGCCACTTGCCGAAGAAGGCGGTACGGTAGCCGGCGCCCTGCAGCGCCAACGGAAAGACGGGCAGGGCGTGGCTTGGCCGCGCGGTGTTGTCGATGATGCCGTTGGTGTGTGGATACTGGCCCGTGAGCAGGCTCGCCCGGCTCGGCGAGCAGAGCGGCGTGGTGGCAAAAGCGTTCGTGAAGCGCGCGCCCTCACGCGCCAGACGATCCATGTTCGGGGTGTCGATGAAGGGATGGCCGGCGACTCGCATCTCGTCCCATCGCATGTCGTCCACGAGCACCACGACGATGTTCGGACGGCGAGGTTGAGAGGGTGAGGTGTTGTGTGGCGCCTGATCGGGCGCCACACATGCGACGGTCAGTATGGCGGTCACGACAGCCCACAGCTGTGGCGCCGGTGTGAGGCATCGCGACAGGCTGCGCATGTGCCGCGATTGTAGCGTGTCTACGCTACGGCGCGATTCGAACCGTCACGATCTGCTGTTGACTGGAAGTCAGCGACGGCCACGCGTGGTTGAGCGCGGCGACGAGCCCGCCAGAAACGGTGGCCGCCATGGCCCGGATCTGCCCGTGACCAAGATAGCTCGCAAATTCGATGGCCAGCCGACGTGGATTGGACGCGTCGTGCTGCAACCGCACCAGGTAGGGCACCGCTTCGAACGCCGCGCTGCCGAGATATAACGTCACCGAATCGCGCGGATCGACGACGAGGCGCGACGGCTCGCCGCGCATGTGCAGTCCGTCGCCGGCGCGATGCCAGGTGCTGCCGAAGTCGATGCTTCGATAGAACACGCCGCGTCCATCGGCATCGGTGCCTCCGGCATAGACGATGTGTCTCTTCATGTGATCGGTCTGCACCACGGTGATGCGGTTGCCCTCGAGTGAGCGAGACCAGGTGCGACCGCCGTCGGTGGTCTTCAACAACCCGTGGTTCAGCGTGGCGACATGAAGCATGTCGGCGCTGATTGGATCGAACGCGATCGCGCGCGCCCACGGCGCCGGTGTCATGCTCGATGTGAGATGTTCCCACGTCGCGCCGTTGTTGCCCGTGCGGAAGAGGCCGACCTGCGTCATCGCATAGACGACGCCCCCTCGTCGCGGATCGAACTCGAGGTGCTCGACAGTCGACGCTGAGCCCTGGAGGTTTGGCAGGCCGGCGCTGCGATCGATCCACGCCGTGCCGCCGTCGGGACTCATCGCCACGCCGGCATTGCCGGCGATCCAGACGCTGCTATCGTGCGGACTCACGACCACCGTCCGGCGATAGGTGCCTGGGCCGCTGCGCGAGATCAGGCGCCACGAGGCTGCGCCTTCGTCATGGCGCATCACGTGATCGCCGAAGATGGCGTAGCGGGTGGCGGCGTTCCTGGGGTCCACGGCGATGCGGTACCAGTCGTCGGTGCCGAACCCGCCCTCACTCTCGAGACGCCACGCGGTGGCGTCTGGGCTCGATTCGAAGATCCCGTTGGCGACGGCATACAGGCTGTCGTGCCGCCGGTTGAAGGTGAGATCGTCAACCGTGCCGCCGGGCATGGTGTCGCGACCGGCAACCTCGAAGGTGGTGCCGCGATCGCGCGACACGTAGATGGGGCCGTCGACGTGGTGATCGACGAGAGGACGCGCGAGCGGCAGGTCGAGGCGGCCTGAGCCGGCAGCGATGGTGACGCGGCCGAACTGATCCGCCGCCAGGGCCGGCGTGCTTTCGCCGAGACCGGGATAGCCGGCGGTCTCAATCACACCTGAGTCGTTGACGATCGCGACGAACGCGTATCCGCAGCTGCCGACGGCCACGCGCGCGCACAGTGCCGGCGGCGGCAGGCTGTTGGTCACCGGGAGCCCATCGAAGGCCACGCCACTGAAGGCGGCGCGCCCATTCGGTAGCAGTGCGAGACCCGATCGGTGGAGGTGCGCGTTGCGATTCGGGAACGACGTCGAGAACTCCAGCCGCGTGCCCGAGGTGTCGAGTCGCAGCACCACCTGATCGCATCTCTGGTTCGCTGGGCAGCTTGCACCAGCGGCATACGCGCGGCCAGCGCCGTCCACGGCAAAGCCGCCTTCCTCGGTCAAGCCCACCCGCGCCGACCACATCGGGGTACCGGCAGGATTCAGCCTGAGCACGATGCTCTGACCGGTGCCGCCTGACAGATCGCTCGTGGCCAGGAACCCGCGTTGAGGCGACAGCGCGTTGATCCAGACCTCTCCGGCGGCGCCCACCGCGATGCCGTGCGCCGACATCGGGACACCTGCCGCGCCCACATACGACGCATAGAGCAGCCGCCGGCCATCCGCACTCAATTTCGCAACGAAGGCATCAGTGTTGCCAAGCCGCGACGATTGAAATGCGCCAACGACGGGAAAGTTGTCGGCTCCCGTGATTCCTGCCACATACACCTGGCCGGCGGCGTCGACGGCGATCGCACGCGCGCTGTCGGACAACGTGATCGTCACGCGATTGCCGGGCACGCGCCGATCGGTGCCGCCAAGGTACGTCGCCCACACGATGCTGCCGTTGCGATCGAGTTTTGCCACGAACGCGTCCACGCCATCAGGCGTCGCGTCGTAGCCGCGGTCAAGGCCGGGAACATCGGCGGCGTTGCCGGTGCCTGCGACGTAGATGTTGTCTTGCGCATCAACGGCGACGGCGTTCACCGTCATGTTCTTCCCGGGAATCAGGGCGAGCGATGCCGCAGGCGCTGATGGATCAGCAGAGGTTGGAATCAGTACCGGCGGCCAGAGTGGCGATTGCGCGGAGGAGATGGTGCTGAGGGCAAGAGCAATTGTTGAGATTAGAGTGCCGCGGCCCACTCCTCATGAGACCACGGCACTCGAACTCTGGCAACGTGCGCTACGGCAATGCGAAGGCCTGCAGCCCGTTTGAGATCTGCACCACGATGTACTGCTTGCCCTGGTGCATGTAGGTCATCATCCCGTAGCGCTGCTGGCCCGCCGTCGTGATGGCGCCCAACCGCTTGCCGGTCTTCTTGTCGATGGCGAACAACTTCGGCGAATTATCCGCCGTCTGTCCGGGCGCGAGCAGCATGGTGGCGGTGGTGAGCAACCCGCCGAGTCCGGCGCGGCCGACGTTCGGGTCGACGTTCGCGCCCTTTAGCAACGGGTTGTTGCGGATGGCGTCCTGCTGCGCCTGCGGCGCGTCACCGTTCGGGATCACCCACAGATAGGTGCCAGTGTTGAGATCGATGGCGCTGATGCGGCCCACCGGACCCTTGAAGAGCGGCAGCATGTTAAGCGGATCGTTCGGATCGGGCTTGGCGCCGCCGAAACCGCCGCCACCGCCACCCTCACCCGCGGACTGCACGCCTTTGGCTTTCTCGGCCCCGGCGGCCTTGGCTTCCTCGGGATACATCTCCATGGCGGCTTCCACCGACGTCGACGTGCAGCCGCCGCTTGTCGGCACCCACGCCGCCACCGTCTTGCCGGTCTGCCCGAAGCAATCGAGCTCCTTGCCCGGTACCAGCACGCGGTTTCCACCGCCGCTGTGCGAGGGAATGTAGATGATGCCCGTAGTGGGATCTGCTGACGGCGGATGCGTGATGTTCACGCCGCCCGTCTCACCGGGGAAGAACCGTGCGCTGGCAATGCCTTCCTTGTTACCCCGGTGCACCGGAGGATTGAACGGCGGCACGATCATGCCCTGCTGCCGTGCCCGCTCGAGCGCCAGCTTGCGGATCTCAGGGGTGTAATCGATGACGTCGCTCTCGGCGCGGCCGAGGCGTTCAAACGGCAATGGCTTGATCGGGAATGGCTGCGTTGGCGACAGCTTCTCGCCCGGCACCTTCGACGCTGGTACTTTCCGTTCCTCGAAGCCCCAGATCGGCTGCCCAGTGACGCGGTTCATCGAGTACAGAATGCCCGTCTTGCCGGCCTGGAACACGCCGGGTATGCGCTTGCCGTCCACGGTCACGTCCATCGCAATTGGCGCGGTCGGCAAGTCGGTGTTCCAGATGTCGTGGTGCACGGTCTGGAAATGCCAGACCCGCTTGCCGGTCTTGACGTCGAGCGCAATCACGCTCGCCGAGAACAGGTTGTCGCCGGGGCGGAAACCACCGTAGAAGTCCACCGTTGCGCTGTTGGTCGCGATATAGACAATGCCGCGTTCCAGATCGGCGGATATGGGCGTCCACGACGACACGTCGCCGGTGGTCCGCCACGCATCGTTTTCCCACGTGTTGTGGCCGAACTCGCCCGGCCGCGGGATAACGTGAAACTTCCACAGGAACTTGCCCGACTTCGCGTCGTAGCCAAGGATGTCGCCGGGGACGTTCTCTTGCCGCGTCTGGTGGTAGCCCTGCTCGGCGGAGTTGCCCACCACGATCACGTCGTTGACGACGATCGGCGGCGACGACGTGGTGATGTAGCCGAGATCGAGCGGCACGCCTTCGTTCGGGTTGTACTTGCGCTTGGAGCGCGTCCACGGCTCCCAGTCGCGAATCAGATCCTCGGCCAGATCCACCATCCCGCTCTTCGGGAAGCCAGGCAGCGCGATCGGACGGCCCCAGTTCTCGAGCGGCTTGCCGGTGTCGGCATCGAGCGCCACCAGGAAGTAGCCTGGCGTGGAGATGATGACGACGCCCTTGCCGTTGATCTCGGTGTAAGCCACACCCTTGCCGTAGGGCGCGCGCATCGAGTACTTCGACCGGTACGTTTCCGGCTCGACCCAGTTCCAGAGCAGCTTGCCGTTGGCGGGGTCGATCGACACCACGTGCCGGCGATAGCCGGCCACGTTCAGGAGCTTGCCACCGACGTAACTCGGTGTGGCACGCGCCGTCATGGGACCGACGGTGTCGAGCGGGCTGAAGCGCCAGGCTTCCTTCAGCGTCTCGAAGTTCGCCGGCGTGATCTGGTCGAGCGGCGAGTAGCGGGTGTGCCCCGCGTCGCCGCCAAGGTAGCGCCATTCACCGTTCTCAGTTCCGCGGCGCTGCTGGGCTGAGGGCATGCTTAGGAACGCCGCGACCGCCAGGAAGGCGACCGCCGCTCCAACTATCCCGCGTTTGCTCTGCATCCGCGCATCGTAGGTTCAATGGTTCAAAAGTTCAAGTGTTCAACCGTTCATTTGGTTCTGTGGTTCTGAACCAAGAGAACGCCTGAACTGTTGAACACATGAACAATTTAACCTGTTCAGGTGGCCTTGAGCGTCTCTACTGGTTGAATTCGTAGGGCGCGGCGCGCGGGGGCCACGCATGCCAGCGCGGTGACGGTGACCATGAACACGGCCGCGCCGGCCGAGACCCCGGCTGCCATCCTGATCGCATCCGCGCCGGCCGACACTTCGGGCGCCAGGTTGACCGCCAGGGCCGCGGCGGGAATGCTGCCAAGCACCACGCCCGCGCCGATTGGCGCGAGCGCCCGCGCGAACGTGGTGAACACGATCCGGCGCGGGTTGGCGCCAAGCGCGAGGCGGATGCCGATCTCGCTCGTGCGCCTCGCCACCGTGAACGCCATCAGGGCGTACATCCCCGCCGTGGCCAGCACCACCGCGACGCTGCCGATGCCGGCGAGGACACGAAGGAAGAAGTCGAGCGCCACGCGATCGGCGGTCCCGACCTGATCCAGCGTCAGCACGTTATCGAGGCGCAGCGACGGATCGACTTCGGCGGCGATCACCCGCAGTCGCCACAGCATCGGCGACGGGTCGCCGTTGAGGCGCACAGAGACGCGAATCGGGTATAGCGTCTCCGCCGCCGCCGGCCGGTAGACGACCGCGTCGTACTTGTTCTTATTGGTCTCGACGGTGAGATCTCTCACGACACCGACGATCTCGACCCACGGTCGAGCACGCGGTAGGCCCCAACGGTCTCGAACGAGGCGAGACCGTCTCGCCACGAGACGAAGTCGAACGCGACGCGATCCTCGGGGTCGCCGGTTTGCCGGTCCCAGTGCTGGATGCCGACGATGCGATCGGCGTCGGGGAAGGGCAGTTTGCCGTGCAGCAAGTCGTTGACGAACTCGAGGTACGCCTCGCCGGCGCCGATGGCGGCCTCCTGCGGATCGAGGCCCTGTCGCATGAGCCGCTGCGTTTCCATCTCGATGTGGAAGCGCATCTCGTCGGCCATGTCGGCGTCGACTTGCGCCGGCTTCCGCAGCCCGTGCCAGAACGATCGAAGGTGCGCGATCACCGCACGCATGACGCTAGATGTTCTGCGAGGTGGCCCGCAGTGCCGTCGCCATCGCGTCGGCCAGGCGGTTCCAGCTTGCGGATTCGTTGCGCAGGCGGGTGCGGCCGAGTGCGGTGAGGTTGTAGTACTTGGCCCGGCGGTTGTTGTCCGAGAGGCCCCACTCGCTGTCGATCAGGCCCTGCTGCTCGAGCCGATAGAGGGCCGGGTACAGCGCGCCTTGCTGGATGTGCAGCGAGTTGCCGGAGATCTGCTCGATGCGCAGCAGCACGCCGTAGCCGTGCAGCGTGCCGAGCGACACGGCTTTGAGAATCAGCAGGTCCAGGGTCCCGGGCAGCAGTTCAGCTGACTTGGTCATCCGCTCTCCTAAGTAACATAGGAAAGGATAGCGGCGCTCTCCTAAGCTGTCAAGGAGAGTCCCCGAACCGGAACGTCACGCCGACCGTGCCGCGCCAGAAGTTGAACGCTTCGTTGGCGAATGGCTGATCGAAGAACGGGTTGTCGTCGATCGGATCCTCGTCGTCGATCGACTCGAAGCCCCGGAAGTAGCGCACGTCGAGGCGCACGCCAAACCGCCCGCCGGCGAGGAGGTGCGCGCCGGCGCCGAAGTTGTAGGCGGTGTCGTTGCTGGTGATGTCGTCGAACACGTCGCTCTCGCTCCGCAGTTGCGTGCGGATCGAGCCGAGTCCGGCGCTGGCGTACGGGCGGAACCGGCCGGCGTCGCCGCCGACCGGCCACGTCAGCACCACGTTCCCCATCAGCGTCTGCACGCTCGAATCGAGATCGAGCAGGTCGAAGTTGCCGGTGCCGCCGGTGAACTGGAAGAAGTTCGGCGCGGCGCTGTAATCGACTTCGAACCCGAGTACCCGCGTCGGGTAGAACCCGAGGCTGCCGCCGATGGTGAAGCGCTGCTCGAACTCGTCATCGAGATCGTCGACCGTGAACGAGTTGGCCGCGCCGCCGAACACGCCGCCAACGTAGGGCACGACCAGCCAGTCGGCACGCGCCGGCGAGGCGACGGCGAAAGCCAGCAGCGCGGGCAGCAGCACGTGTTTCATGGGGCTAGCCGCCGAAGCGGAACGTCACGCCGATGGTGCCGCGCCAGTAGTCGAAGTCGGTGAGCCCGAAGTCCTCGTCGAAGAAGTCATCGTCTTCCAGCGGATCGTCGTCGTCCTCCTGCGCCAGGTCGCGGAAGTAGCGCAGATCGGCGCGGATGCCGACGCTATCGCTGAAGAAGATGTGCACGCCGCCGCCGACGTTGAGCGCGAGATCGTTGGTGCTGAGGTTGTCGAAGACGTCTACCGCCTCGATGTTGGCGCGCATCAGGCCGATGCCGCCGGCGAAGTACGGCCGCACGCCACCTCCCGTCGTGCCGCCGATCGGGATGCCGACGAGGACGTTGCCCATCAATGTGGTCATGCTCGAGTTCACGTCGAAGAATTCGAAGTCTTCGCCGCCCTCGGTGATCTGGAAGAAGTTCGGCGTGTAGTTGAAGTCCACCTCGAAGCCGAAGATCCCCCCGCCCATGACGGCCAGGCTGCCGCCGAAGTTGACGCGCTGCTCGAAGGACTCGTCGAGATCGGCGATGTCCACCGTATTCGCTGCGCCGCCGAAGTTGATGCCGAGGTACGGCGTGAACAACCAGTCCGCAGATGCCGGCCGCGCCATGCCAGCGACAAAGATGAGGACGAGCGCTGCGTGAAATACGTGTTTGAGTCCGTTGTGCATCGTCTGCAAGCTCCCTGAGCGATGAGCGCTGCAAACACGACGCCATCATGCGGCCCTAGCGACGAGCTGCCACCGCAATTCTCCGTGCAGGGGGCACGCTGCTTGCACTTCCGTGTCGTGGGATGCCGCCCACACGTGCATTCCCAAGGAGGCGTGATGCAAGTTCGTAAGCTCTTCATAGCCAGCGCGCTCGCGCTGGTGCTCGTGCCGGGATCGGCGTCGGCGCAGAGCTGGTTCGTGTCCCCGTTCATCGGAGCCAACTTTGGCGGTTCCGCGTCGTTCGGTGATTTTCCTGAAGTCGACGACGAGCTCGAGAAGCGTGTCGATTTCGGTGTGACGCTCGGCTGGAATCCGCAAGTGGTTGGCTTTGAGATCGATTTCGGATGGTCGCCGAACTTCTTCGAAGACACGTCCGGCGATGCAAACTTTGAATTCGGCGACAGCAACGTGACAACGCTGATGGGCAACCTGCTGCTCAGCATGCCGCCAGGCACTGGCGTGCGGCCGTACCTGTCGAGCGGCGTCGGCTTGATCCGCGCGAACATCACGAGCGACGGCCTGTTCAACGATCTCGCGACCAACGACCTTGGCGTGAACGTCGGCGGCGGCCTCAACGGCCAGTTCACGGATAACGTCGGCATTCGCGGTGACGTGCGCTATTTCCGCTCGCTGCAGGACAACGAGGCCGACAACGATTTCGATCTGTCGCTCGGCAGCTTCGATTTCTGGCGCGGCACCGTTGGCTTGACGTTCCGCTGGTAAGCTCATCCGTAGATGGCTTGCGTGCGCACGCGTGACGTGCGCACGCGATCCATTTTGCACGTCTCGTGGACACTCCTTCACACTCGAATCGTCCTGCCCGTTTCTTGGATTGACTCCCCCTACCGCCTAAGTTAGAAACACCCGATAAGCGGTGTGGCTCCTCGCCGCCGCTCACTTACAACCCAACCGTTCGCGCAGTTCGAAGGTATGAGTGTGCTCTGTCTACTCTTCCGAACGCTGGTCGTCGTGTCGTTGCTGATCGTGCCGCTTGACGCGAGCGCGCAGTACTTCGGCCGCAACAAGGTGGAATACGAGGACTTCGACTTCCGCATCCTCGCCACCGAACATTTCGACATCTATTACTACCCGCGCGAAGAGCGCGCCGCGCGCGTGGCCGCACGGCTGTCGGAGCGGTGGTACGCGCGGCTGTCGACGCTGTTGAATCACACCCTCGATCGGCGACAGCCCCTGGTGCTGTACGGCAGCCAGGCCGAGTTTGCGCAAACCAACGTGGTGGGCGGCCTGCTGCCTGATTCGGTTGGGGGCGTCACCGAAGGCGCTCGACGACGCATCGTCATGCCCTTTGCGCCGACGCTGGCCGAGACCAATCGCGTACTCGGGCACGAGCTGGTGCACGCGTTCCAGTTCGACATTGCCCGCCGGCACGGCAGCGATACCGCGCAGCCGTTGTGGTTCATCGAGGGCATGGCTGAGTATCTTGCGCGCGGCTCGCTGGCTCCGGACTCCTCAATGTGGGTGCGCGATGCCGTACTGAGCGAACGGCTGCCCAAGGAAATGTCCGGGGCCTCCAGGGATCTGTCGCCGTACATGTTCGGCCACGCGTTCTGGTCGTACCTGGGCGGGCGTTTCGGCGACGAGATCGTCGAGAAGGCGTTGAAGCCGGGCAAGAAGCAGCGCCGCCTGAAGGATCGCATCCGCTATGCGATGGGCGAAGACCTCGAGGTCCTCTACCGCGACTGGCGCGCCGCGATGCATCGCGATCATGGCGATGCCGGCGAAGGCCGTGAACGCTATCCGGTGTGGAGCCGCGACAGCATGGAGATTGGTCCGGCGGTGGCTCCCGGCGGCGATCGCGCGGTGTTCTTCTCCGAACGCGATCGCCTGTCGCTCGACCTGTTCCTGGCCGACCTGCGCACCGGGAAGGTGATTCGCAAGCTGGCCACGACCGCGGCCAGCGCCAAGTTCGATAGCCTCCAGGCGCTGCGTTCGGCGGGGGCGTGGAGTCCCGACGGGCGGTGGTTCGCGTTTGCAGCGGTCCGTCATGGGCGCGCCGCCCTGCTGCTGATGGACGTGGACAACGAAGGCAGCGAACGCGAAATCGAATTCTCGAGTCTCGGTCAGGTGCTGTCGCCGACGTGGTCACCCGACGGGCGATCGATCGCGTTTGCCGCCATCGCCGGCGGCTGGACCGATCTCTACATCACCGACATCGCCACCGGCTCGCTCCGCCAGCTCACCGACGATGCGTTTGGGGACTGGCAGCCGGCGTGGTCGCACGACGGCCGCCGGATCGCATTTGTGAGCGAACGGTTCTCGAGTGATCTCGACACGCTGCAGATCGGGCGTCCCCGGGTCGGCATCCTCGACGTGGCGACCAACGACATGCGCGAGGTCGTCCCGGAACTGCAGGGCACGCAGATCAATCCCCAATGGTCGCGCGGAGACCGGAGTCTGTACTTCGTGGGCGACGCGGATGGCGCGGCCAACGTGCTGCGCGTCGATCTCGAATCGTCGATCGTCCGCAGGGTGACGAACGTGGCCGCCGGCGTCACCGGCCTCACCCCGACCGGACCCGCGTTGAGCGTGGCCGCCGACGGGTCGGCGATCGCCTTCACGATGTACAAGAATGGCCGCCCGCGTCTCGCCGTGCTCGATCGCGCGAAGGCCGACGCGGCCGAACGGCCGATCGACGGCCACTACATTGTCGCGGCTCCCGCAGAGGAGGAGCCCTCGCCGTCGTCGATGGGCCAGGTGAATCGGCTGCTGGCGGATCACCAGACCGGCCTGCCCGTCGTTGAGTATGGGCGCAGCGTTGCCTATCAACCACGGTTGTCGCTCGAGGGCATCGGCCAGCCGTACTTGAGCTCAGGCGGCGGGCCGTTCGGGACGTTCGTGCGCGGTGGTGCGGCGGTGCTGTTCGGCGACATGCTCGGTGAACGCAAGCTTGGCGCGGCGATTCAGGTCAGCAATCGGCTGCGCGACAGTGCTTTCGCGGTGCGTTTCCTGAACCAGGAGCGACGGTGGTCGTGGGGTGGCATCGCGGAGCTGCAGCCGGGCGTGGCGCGGTTCCGGAGCGCCGAGGCCATCCACCACAACGGCGAAGCAGCGGTACTGCGGCAAGCCGAGTATTTTCAGCGCGTGCAGCTTCGCGCTGCTGCGATCGTGGCCTATCCCTTCCACCGCGGGTTGCGGCTGGAAATGTATGGCGGCGCGCGACACGCGAGCTACCACAGCGAGCAGCGCACCTCGATCACGTCGGACGCGACGGGGAAGGTCGTGGATAGCGGCCAGGTCGCATCGCAGGCTGGTGCGCCGACCACGGTGGGCGAAGTCGGGGCGGCGCTGGTGCGCGATACGACGGTGTTCGGTCCGACCGGGCCGCTGATGGGATCGCGTTACCGAATCGAGGTCGCCCCGGCATTCGGCGAACTGTCGTACACGAGCGTCATTACCGACGTGCGTCAGTACTTCATGCCCGTGCGACCCTTCACGGTGGCGTTGCGCGGCATGCATGCTGCGCGGTACGGCGCCGACGGCAGCGACCCGCGGTTGTTCCCGAGCTACCTGGGGTCCAGTTACTTCGTGCGCGGGCATCACCAGGATCTCCGTTACTGCACACCCGACGAGACGCGCAGCTGCGGCGATGAGCTGCTCGGCAACCGTCTGCTGGTGGGCAACGTCGAGGTCAGGTTCCCGATCTGGGGCCTGCTGTCGCGGCAGATCGAATACGGGCCGTTCCCGCTCGATGCGTTCGTATTCGCCGACGGCGGCGTTATTTCGAGAGCCGATGGGCAGCGCTCCGCCATCAGCGCGATCGGCGGCGGGCTCCGCGCCAATGCCGGCGGGTTGCCGGTTGAAATCGGCGCCGTCCGCGCGCTCGACGGTCCCCGCCCGCGCTGGCAGTTCGATTTCGGCTTCCGGGTGGGCTTCTGAGAGGGCGGATTGGGGTCAGGTCAAGAATTTCGCCCCGTGTCAGGGATGACTAGGGACAGGTCGCTGTTCCTCTGAGACTGCTAAGACACCTGCGGTGCTTCAACAGCGGCGCAGTCGCGCTTCCCGATTGCCCCTGTAGGCCGACCTGTCCCCGACTGTCCCTCGTTGGGGGCGAAATTCTTGACCTGACCCCAACTATCCAATCTGCCATCTACAATTGATCAGCAATCTGAGATCTAAGATCTGAGATCGTCTGACTCATGTTGACTCTCACCGGAGACGAACGCGCCATCGCGGGCGGCGCGCGCGGCGAGGGCGCGGCCATGGCGATGCGTATCGTCGCGGACACCGCGCGGCTGATGGGTGCCGATCGGCTGCTGCCGATCGAATCGGCGCACATCGACGGCGCGCTGTATCACGGCGACTCCGGAACCTTGTTCGCGGAAAAGCTCGTCGACGGCGGCGCGACGGTCGCGGTGCGGGCCACGCTCAACGTGGGCGCCATCGACCTGACCGGCTGCTCGCGCAATCGCCTGCCGCAGCACGAGCACGACATGGCCGCGCGGATGATGCGCGCCTACGGGCGGCTGGGATGCGAGCCGACGTGGACGTGCGCGCCGTATCAGGCGGGCCACCGGCCGCGGCTGGGCAGCCAGGTGGCATGGGGCGAGTCAAACGCCGTGGTCTTCTGCAATTCCGTGCTCGGCGCGCGGACCAATCGTTACGGTGATTTTCTCGACATCGCGTGCGCCATTGCTGGCCGCGCGCCCGACTACGGCCTGCATCGCATCGAGAATCGCTACGCCACCGTGGTCTTCGACGTCTCGGCGCTCGACCCGGCGTTCGTGAGGTCGGACGTGGCGTGGCCGGTGCTCGGCAACCTGTATGGCCGTGTCATTGGTAACGCGGTTGGCGTGATCACCGGGCTCACGATGCGGCCGTGGGAAGACATCCTCAAGGCGTTCGGCGCCACGGCGGCGTCGAGCGGCTCGGTCGCCCTCTTTCATGTGGCCGGAGCCACGCCTGAGGCCCCCGATGCGGCTACCGCGCTGGGCCACCGTCCTCCCCAAGCACACATCCACGTGACGCCCGATATGGTGCGCGATGCGCAGCGGCGGCTGTCGACGGCTGAGCCCGCCGATCGCATCGACGCGGTCGCGATCGGGAGCCCACACCTGTCGCTGGAGGAGTTCGACGTGCTGCGCACGCGACTTGGCGGCCGCAAGACGCGGGTCCCGATCTATGCCTGCACCGGACGGCACGTGCTGCGCGTGCTCGAGCGAGACGGCCATCGCGCCGCGCTCGAGTCGAGCGGGGTGGTGATCGTCGCCGACACCTGCGTGGTGGTGACGCCGATTCTTCCCGAGAAGCCCGGCGCGATCCTGATGACCAACTCCGGCAAGTTCGCGCACTACGCGCCGTCGAACACCGGCTATTCGGTGCTGTATGCCTCGCTTGCCGACTGCGTCGAGAGTGCGGTCGCTGGAAAACCGGTGATGGGAGCGACGCTGTGACGCTGCAAGCCGAGGTGTTGCTGCCGGGCGGTGCGGTGCACGCCCCCGCGATGGCGCTGACCGCGCCGATCAGCTTCTGGGGAGGAGTCAACCCGAAGACCGCCGAGATCGTGGATGCGCGGCATCCCGAGTTCGGCCGTCGCATCGACGGCTGCGTGCTGCTGATTCCGGCCACGATTGGATCGTCGTCTGCGGCGGCGATCCTCCTCGAGCTGGTCCACGCCCATCTGTCGCCGGCGGCGATCGTCCTGCACGAGCCCGACGCGATCCTCCTGCTCGGCCTGATCGTCGCGAAGGAGATGGGTTATCCGTCGCCGATTGCGCTTCGCCTTGATGCTGCGGAGTTCGCCGGCCTCGATGGCAGGTCACTCGACGTCTCTGCTTCAGGCCGAATCGAAACAGGGCGGGGCTGTAGTGCCGCCCCTACGCTCATCTCCCACCCCCGAACTGAAACGCCACGCTTCCGCTGACCCCGTTGAGGGCATCGCCGAGCCACGGCGCGTTGGCCGTGACGCGATAGCCGAGGCCAAAAACGATGCGCTGGCCGCGGCTCAAATTCCACATCACGTTCACCTGCGGCTCGGCGACGAGAAAGTCGTCGTGCACTGCCACGGTGGCATCGGCGGGAAAGGTGCTGAGGTCACGGCCGCGCGAGGACCGGGTGCGATGAGACGACGCAAGCATGCGCGGATCGATGACCTCGGAGACAGGCAGCGGCAGCGTGGCGCCGCCGAAACCGAGGAGTGACCGCACACCGAACCCGATGCGGCGATCCGCGCGCACGAGCCATTCGACGACCGGCCCCGCGTACCAGAGTGTGAAGTCATCCTCGCGATTGGTGAGGACGTATGCGCCGCCGCCGATCACCCACGAGTTGTCGTGAATGCGGCCAATGTAGCCGCCGGCGAGCGCGCCGATGTCCGTGTCGAGATCGGTCGCGCGCACATCCGGCGCAAACAGCCAGCCGTTGTGCACCCGTTCGACGATGAGCGGCTGCGCCGGCGTGGGCGTGGGTATGGGCTGTGCTGATGCCGCGACCGCGATCGACAACATCAAGGCTGCAGCGAGAATGATCGTGCGCGTTCGATTCATGGTTGCACCTCTCCCGATCGCGTCAGGCTCACGTTGACGGCGGCTGTTTCACCCGGCCGTACCTGCACGCTGGTGGTGAACGGCTGATAGCCCTCTCTCTGCACTTCGATGCGATGCGGACCGGGCGACACTTGGATCTCGAGACGCTCGCTGCTCGAGCTCTGCCAGCGCTCACCGTCGACGAGGATCACCGCGTCGCCGGGTTGCACGCGGATCGCGATCATGCCGCTGCTGGCCGTTGGCGCGGCGGCGACCGTCGTTCCCGCGAGCGGGCGTCCGAGCGCGTCGTACATCTGTGTTGAGGCTGGCGCCGGCGGCGGCGTACGCGGCGCGGGACGCGGCGGCGCCGCTTCGCCCGCAGCCAGCGGCTCCATCGTGTGGCGAATCCGGTAGGTCTCGCCAGGCGCGAACAGCATGGTGTGCGATATCGGCTTGTGGCCGTCGAGATACAGCTCGATGACGTGCTCTCCTGGCGGCACCTTCAGCCGCTGCGAGAATCCGTCGAAGTCGTCCACGATGCCGGCGCGATAGCCGTCCACGTAGACTTCGGTTTCGCGCGGCGTCACCAGGACGCGCGCCGAGCTTTCCGCCACGGCCGGGAGGCCGTAGAACGGCGGCGGATAAAAGCCCGGATACCCCCACCCGTGGAAGCCAAAGAAAAACGGGTCGTAGTACGGAGCGTAGAACGGTGCGTAGACCGGCGCGACGACAACTGCGCGGCCGCCGCCACCGCCGTGACGTCCGCGCTGTGCGTGCGCGGCTGCCGGCGCGCTCATGACGGCGATCATGACGGCGACGGCGATTGGGATGATGCGTATAGTCCAAGACAAGGATCGTTCCTCCATCCGGGCAGGCCCCTCGTCGGCAAGCAAGCGATGTACCGCCGCTTTTCGTCGCTTCGCGAGGACAGCGATCGATGTCATACTTTTTTCACAGATGAAGAAGTTGATCCTTGCGGGCGCGGTGATCGCCGCAACCATCGCGACGCACTCGTTGAGCGCGTGGGGCGGCCAGGGCCATCGCATCGTCGGATTGATTGCCGCGGAGCGGCTGACGCCGATCGCGAAACAGAACGTGACGTGGCTGCTCGACGGCCAGAGCCTCGCCGACGTGGCGAGCTGGGCGGATTCGATCACTACCGATCAGCAGCAGACGTCGTCCTGGCACTATCTGAACATTCCGCCGGACGCCGCCGCCTACGCTCGCGAGCGTGATTGTCCACGCCAGCCGGGCGTGGCCGCTGGATCGCGCGCGGATCGCTGGCGCGACTGCGTGGTCGATCGGATTGATTACTGGGAGCAGCGTCTCGCCGATGCAAAGCTCGATCGCGCCGATCGCGCCACCGCGTTGAAGTTCGTGGTCCACTTCATCGGTGACTTGCATCAGCCCTTCCACGCCCTTGGGGTGGGACGCGGCGGCAACGACGTTCATGTTCGGGTATTCGGCGAGGCCAATTGCGGTGATGATGTGAGGACCAGTCCCTGCAACCTGCACTCGGTGTGGGACAGCCGCCTGATTGCCCACCGAAAGACAAACGATGGCGAGTATCTGGCGCAGCTGCACAGGCTGATTGTGGACAAGAGAATGGGAGCGCAGCCGCCGGGAACGCCCGACCAGTGGGCAGAGCAGTCGTGGCGGCTGGCAAGGGAAGCGCTCGTGCAGCCGGGCACCAACATCGACGAGGGTTACTACCGCCGCCACATCGGTGTCATCGATCAACGACTGGCCCTTGCCGGCGTGCGGTTGGCCGCGGTGATCAATCGCGCGTTGACGACCCCGCGATGACGACTATTCAGATCGCAGCGCTATTACCGGATCGACGTGTGCGGCCTTGCGCACCGGGATCAGGCACGAGGTCAAAGTCACCACGGCGAGGACCACGGCCACGCCGATCATCGTGATCGGATCGCTGGGCTCGACCTCGACCAGCCGGAACCTCACCAGCGTCGCGAGGCCCAGAGCGGCCGGTAGGCCGAGGGCCATCGCCACGGCCAGCTGCAGCACGCCGCGGCGCAGGAACAACCACGATACCTGCCACCGCTGCGCGCCGATCGCCATGCGGACCCCAATTTCTTGTGTGCGCTGGGTGACCGCGTAGGCGGTCACCGCGTACAGCCCCACTGACGACAACACCAGCGCGATGAGCGCGAGCATGCCAAACAGCGTCGCAAAGATCTCGTAGATGAGGCGCTCTTCCGCGAAGATCGCCGCCACGGTTTGGATCGTGAACACCGGTTGATCGGCGTCCAGCGATTGCACCACGCGGCGCACGTCCGCCATCACCGCCTCCGGCGGGAGCGAGCTGCGAATCAGCACCGACGCCGTGCGCGGCGCCTCCTGACCGAGCGGCATGTAGACCACGGCATTGCGAAAGGCGTCTTCCGCCGAACCTTGCAGGACGTCGCGGCTGATGCCGACCACGGTCCGCCAGGCCTCCGTTGGCGGCGCCGTGCTGTCGTTGGCGGGAGCGAATCGCAGCTGGGCGCCGATCGGATCCAGGCCAGAGAAGAACCGCTCGGCCATCGTCTGGTTGATGATCACCGTCTCGTTGCCGGCGCGGCCGTCTGCCTCATTGAAATCGCGACCGCGCAGCACGGGCACGCCCAGCACCGCCAAATAGCCAGGGGTGCTGGCAACGGTGCCGACAAACATGTGCGGTAGGCCTTCGATGCGCGACCGGCCAGCGATCTCCACTACGCGTTCACCGCCATCAAGCGGCGGCACGCCGTTGGTGACGGCGCTGCCGGTCACTCCGGCAATGGCCGTGAGTCGCGGCTCGAGTTGGTCGTAGAACCGGTTGCGATCGTCCGGATTCGGGTACTTCGCCGGCGGCAGCTGCAGGCGCATCCGGGAAAGGCCTGTGAGCTCGATGCCCGGATCGGCCGCATACAGCGTCGCGAAACTGCGCAGCATCAGCCCGGCGCCGCAAAGCAACACGATCGTGAGCGTTAATTCGGTGATCACCAGGCCGTTGGCGAAGCGCGCCGCGCGGCGGCTGCCAGCGGCGCCGCGGCCGCCTTCCTTCAGCGTGTCGTGATGATTGCCGTTCGAGACGTGCAGAGCTGGCGCCATTCCGAACAGCACGCCGGTGACCACGCACAAGCCCGCGACGTAGGCCAGGACCCGGTCGTCGATCGTGAACCTCAGCCAGTACGGCGGCTGTGACAGCTGCACCGCCGCGTCGAAGGCCTTCACGCCGAAAGTCGCC
>JALDXK010000018.1:0-22339 GCA_032155105.1 Acidobacteriota bacterium | reverse complement strand
GTTCGCTACCGCCCGCTCGACAACACCTACAGTTACATCACCACGCAAGCCGCCAACGAAGCGTTCTACAGCGACAGCCAGTTCATCGGCTATGGCATCGGCCAGCAAACCACGCCTTCCGAGATCCGCGTGCTGCAGGTCTACGACGACAGCCCGGCGCTCGAAGCCGGCCTGTCGCGCGGCGATCGCATTACTCACGTGAACGGTCAGGCCATCGCCACGATGGTGGAGAACGGCACGATCGGCAATGCCTTCGGCGCCACCCAGATCGGCGTCGCCTCGGACATCGTCTTCGTCAAGCCGTCCGGCGAAGAGCGGCGCGCGCACATGGTCAAGCGGCTGGTGACGATTCCAACAGTCTCGCTGACACACGTGGTCGACGTCGATGGCCGCAAGGTCGGCTACCTGTTCTTCCGGAACTTCGTGCGGCCGTCGGCGGCGGCGCTGAACGACGCGTTCTCGGCGCTGAAGGCGGCGGGCGCCACGGAACTGATTCTCGATCTGCGATACAACGGCGGCGGCCTGGTCGACATCGCCGTGCAGCTGGCCAGTCTGATCGGCGGCACGCGCACGAGCGGCCAGGTGATGATCAAGTGGGTGCACAACGATCGCATCGGACCCATTGCCGACAAGGTCTCGAACTTTCTCGACACGCCGGACGCCACGTTGAACCTCGAGCGTCTCGTCGTGATCGCCACGCGCTCATCGGCCTCGGCGAGCGAGCTGGTGATCAACTCCCTCCGCCCGTACATTCCGGTGGTGGTGATTGGCGACACCACGTACGGCAAGCCCGTCGGCCAGTACGGCTTCAACTTCTGCGAGAAGGTGCTCGTGCCCGTCGCGTTCTCGCTGAAGAACGTCAATGATGAGGGTGATTTCTTCAGCGGCATTCCGGCGGATTGCGCCGCGGCGGACGACATCGAGCATCAGCTGGGCGACCCGGCCGAAGCATCGTATGCCGAGGCGCTGACCTACATCCGCACCGGTGCGTGCAGCGCCGGCGCGGCCAGCGAAGCGCGGACGCTTCGCCTGCGCGCGACAGGACCGCGGCAGACCGGCTTCGCCGCCCTCGTCAACGCGCAGTAGGCCACCGATTAGACGCCGATTAGACACAGATTGAGTCGTGCCAGAGCTGCCTGATATCGAGCTGTACCGGCACGCGCTCGAACGGCGCATCCTCAATCACCCCCTCGAACGCATTCGACTCGCCAGCCCGTTCCTCGTGCGCTCGTTCGAGCCGCCGATCGATCAGGCGTACGGCCGGACCGTGATCGGCCTGCGGCGGCTGGGGAAGCGGCTGGTGTGGGCGCTCGACGGCGATCTGTTTCTCGTCATCCACCTGATGATCGCCGGCCGGTTCAAGGCGCTCGAGCGCGGCGCGAAGGTGCCCGGCAAGATCGGCCTCGCCGCGTTTGATTTTCCGCATCTTTCGCTGATCCTGACCGAGGCCGGCTCGAAGCGGCGCGCCTCGTTGTATCTCGTGAAGGGCGAGCAGGAGCTGTCGACACATGATCCCGGCGGGGTGGAGGTGCTGACGTCGACGACGCAGGAGTTCGGCGCGGCGCTGACGCGTGAAAACCACACGCTGAAACGGGCGCTGACCGATCCGCACCTGCTGAGCGGCATCGGCAACGCCTATTCCGACGAGATTCTGCACGCGGCCAGGATGTCGCCGATGCTGCTGACCAGCAAGCTGACACCGGAACAGATCGACAGCCTTCATGCGCACACCATCGGGGTGCTCACGAGATGGCGCGACGATCTGATCGCCGAGGCGGGAGAGAAATTTCCCGAAAAGGTGACGGCGTTTCGCGACGGCATGGCCGCGCACGGGCGCTACGGGAAACCGTGTCCTGCCTGCGGCACGCCCATTCAACGCATTCAGTACGCCGACAACGAAGCCAACTATTGCCCGGCCTGCCAGACGGGAGGGAAGCTCCTCGCGGATCGTGGACTCTCCCGCCTGCTGAAAGGCGATTGGCCAAAGTCGCTCGAGGAACTCGAGCAGATGAAGGCGACTAGGGCACGACGGTAAAGCCTTGCTTGGCGAAATCCGCGTCGATCGAGAACGCCTTGGTCACATCTCGCCGGCGCATCACTTCGAAGCTGACGCAATCGACGAGGCTCAGCTCGCGGCGGCCGGCGGTCAGTAACGACGCGAGCGCTGCACCATGGACGCTTTCATCGATCCAGTCGATGGCGAAGAGCGGAACAAAGTCGGTGGTCAGCGTTCGAACCGCTTCAATCCCAAGCCGACGTTGTGCCAGCGCGTAGGTCTCGACGAGCACGTAGCTCGACGTGATCAGGATCGCATCGTCTGCCACCAGTTTCGTCCACGCGCGAGCGCATGCGGCATGTTTGGCCTCGCTGCGGTCCAGCAGCGCGATCAATGCCGGCGTGTCGACAAAGATCATGGCTCGAATGCGTCAGCCAGGTGGTCGTCGTGCCTGCTGCCGAGGTCGCGCGACGTTGATTTGAACCTGCCCAAGGCCGCAAGGCTCCTGGCCTTGACGGCGTCGCGATCGACAGTGCCGCGAGCCCGCAGGATGATGTCGACTCCATCTCGGATGAGGTCCGCCATCGAGCGACCTTCGGCCGCCGCGAGCGCTTTCAACGCCCTGGCCTGAGCGTCCGTCAGCTGAATCTGTGTGCGAATCAACTCCGTTATCATAACATCGATATCTACATCATGTAATCACAGCCCGGAGCCGTGCGGCTCCGGGCCACGAAAATCAGTAATAGCGCGGGGGCAGGATCTCGAGCGTCCGCAGGTCGTCGTTCGTGAGGCGATAGGTCTCACCGCGCACGACGTGATCGCGCATGAAGCCCAGGGCCTCGGCACGTTCGCGCTCGCGCTGCGCGCGTCGGCGCAATCGCGTACCGACGCTGATGTCGTCGACGCATTCATCATCCTCGTCGCTGGTGCGAGCCGTGGCGTCTAGCTTCTTCGCGTCGGTCTCGTCGCTGGCCGCATTCTCCGTGTGTTCGACGATGCGTTGCTCCAGCATCTTCACGATCTCCTCCGCCGTGACATCGAGTCTCAAGCCTTCAATCATGGAAGCCTCCTGCGAGCACTCATGAAGCAATCGGGAAGCCGCGGCCGATCGGGCGTGTTTCGGCTGTTTTCGAACGATAGGGTCTGCTGACGTCGCTAATTTGACGATCGAACGGTCGGCGGGATGTTGCAAATTCTGAACTGCCGGAGTCTCAGCCTTCGGCTTCAACAAACTCCGGCTCGGCGGCGTCGAGTGGCGGTGGTGCCGCGGCTAGATCGATCTCGCGTTCACACGTCAGGCAGTCGGCGAGGTAGTCGTGCGCGGGTTCATCGGTGCGCGCGAGCAACGCGTCGAGCGGCGTGGCGTGGTGGTGCGCGCGCTCGCGCACCTGGATGTTCGGAAACGTTCCATCGGCATGGCGCGGGTGGTAGCGGTGCCAGAAGTCGATGTGCCAGCGTGTGAACTGCCGCACTCGTGCGAGACCATGGGCGTCAGCGCCCCAATGTTCGCGCGCGAGGGCCACGTAACGCCGGTAGATCTGCACGCGCTCGTCGGCGCTGATGTCGTGGTAGCCCTCGGTGACCTCGCGGAACAGCCAGGGCTTGATCAACACCCCGCGCGCGCTCATCACGCCCACGCATCCCGATCGCGCGCGCGCGTGTGCCACGTCCTGCGGAAACAGGATGTCGCCGTTGCCGACGACCGGTACCGGCACAGCGCTCACCACGGTGCCGATGGCCTCCCAGTCCGCGGCGAAGCGATACCGCGCGTTGCGCGTGCGGCCGTGCACGAACAGCGCGCTGGCACCGCCGTCCACGGCGGCCTTCGCCTGGTCCACCACATTCCGCATCTGGTCGTTCCAGCCCAGTCGCAGCTTCACCGTCACCGGGATCTGGCCAACCGCCTTCTTCATCGCTTCGACGATGCGGCGAATGCGCGCCGGCTGGCGGCCGAGCGAGGCGCCAAGGCCCTTGCGCGTGAAGTGATCGATCGGACAGCCGCAATTCAGGTCCACGAGATCGACGCCGCGCGCTGCTACGAGCGCCGCCGCCCAGCCCATCTCCTCGGGATTGGTGCCGGCGAGCTGCACGCCGAAGCATGGCTCGCCCTCGAACTTGCGGATCAGCGCGAACTCGCCCTGGCGGCGCTGCTTCAGCCGCCGCGCCACGGTCATTTCGCTGATCGTCACGCGGGCGCCGAGCTCGACGCACAAGCGGCGATACGGGAGATTCGAGCCCTTGGTCATCGGCGCCATCACCACCGTCCCGGTGAGCACCTCGCGGAGATCCATCCCTTTGATGGTACCCTGCCGCATGCGCTTCGTCGTTGCCGTTCTGGTGCTCTGCGCGAGCCTTTCGGCCCAGGCGCCGAGCAAGCATTTTCTCTGGAAGGTCGAAGACGGCAAGGGCGGCTCCGCCTACCTGCTCGGCTCGCTGCACGTGCTCACCGCGGACGCCTACCCGCTGCCCGCGGCGATCGACAAGGCCTTCGGCGAATCGAAGACGCTCGTCGAGGAAGTCGATCTCGACGAGATGAACGACCCCACCCAGATGATGGCGGCGCTCGCCAAGGCGATGCTCACCGACGGCAAGACGCTCGACCAGCTCGTCTCGCCGCAGACCTACGCCGAAGTGAAGAAGCGCGCCGAGAGCTACGGCTTGCCGATGCTGGCGCTGCAGCGGATGAAGCCGTGGCTCGTCGCGGTCACGCTGATGGCGCCGACGCTGCAGGCGTCGGGATTCAAGCCGGAGCTTGGCGTCGACAAGCATTTCTTCGACCGCGCCAAGGAGAAGGGGCTGAAGCGGCAGGCGCTCGAGACCCTCGCGTATCAACTCGATCGCTTCGACCAGATGTCGCCGAAGCTGCAGGAGGAGATGCTCGAGGCCACCCTCGAAGATCTCGACACGCAGGTCAGCGGCGTGAAGGAGATGGTACGGGCGTGGACGTCCGGCGATGTCACGACTATGGAGCGGTTGACACTGACCGCGTTCGTGCAGTCGCCGGAGTTGTATCAGCGGTTGCTGCTGGAGCGGAACCAGAACTGGGTGCCGCACGTGGAGAAGTGCCTGACCGATAACGCCGGCTGCTTCGTGGTGGTCGGCGCCGCGCATCTTGTGGGCAGGGACGGCTTGCCGACGCTGCTCGCCAAGAAAGGCTACAAAGTTACGCAGCAATAAAACCATGGTGCGTACCGTGCGCACCCGTGCGTAGGGTGCCCGAATGCGAACAGGTCGCCGCTTTCGAATACAGAATCAGGCCTGATTCCGGCAGTCTGCTGGCACATCGATTGATAGATCCGAACCCATGAGCGGACTGCTTCGCGACCTTCTCCATGCCTGGCGCGGCCTGCGGCAGAAGCCCGGGTTCCTCGTCGCCGCCTTGCTGACGCTGGCCATCGGGATTGGCGCCAACATCACGATCTTCAGCATCGTGAATGGCCTCAGCCTGCGGCCGATGCCGTTTGGCGAGCGCACCGATCGTCTGGTCACGCTCCATCCGACGCACCCAACACAACCGCAAGAGGAGCCGAGTTGGGGCGAGTCGGAGATTTCTATTCCCGACCTGATCGACTTCCGTCGCGCCTCGTCGATCGAGGGCATCGGCGCGTACTTGTTCCGCAACTTCGTGTTGAGCGGCGACGTCACCAGTGCCGAGCGTGTGCAGGGCGGGTCAGTGACGCCTGACCTGTTCCCGATCCTCGGCATCGATCCGATCATGGGTCGCCACTTCCTTCCAGAAGAAGCCGCGGCGCCCGGCCTGGAATCGGTGGTGATGATCACCCACGGCCTGTGGCAGCGCCGCTATGGCTCGGATTCCGCGATCATCGGCAAGCCGATCGTTGTCAACGATCGCTCGCGCACCGTGATCGGTGTGCTGCCGCCGGGTTTCAAGTTCCCGCTCATCGATCAGCTCTACATGCCGCTGCGCTGGGACGAATCACCACGCGGCAACCGCAACGTCAACGCGGTCGCGCTGCTCAAGCCCGGCGCAACAGTCGCCCAGGCACAGGGAGAGTTGAGCGGCATCGCCCGGGAGCTCGAGCAGACCTATTCGCTCCTCAATCGCGGGTTCGGCGTCCAGGCGGTGCCGATTCGCCGCTCGTACGTGGACAACGACACCGACCGGATCAGCGTCGTGCTGATGACCGGCGTCGGGTTCGTGCTGCTGATTATGTGCGCCAACCTGGCGAACCTGATGCTGGTGCGGGGCGCTTCGCGGCAGCGCGAACTGGCGGTGCGCGCCGCCATGGGGGCGCGAGGCGCGCGCCTCCTGTGGGTGTCGCTGGCCGAAAGCATGTTGCTCGCGATCCCGGGAACGGCGATGGGACTGCTCGCCTCGCAATGGGCAGTGGACTGGATCATCGCGTCGTTCCCCGAGGAATTACCGTACTGGTTCACGTTCGGCGTCGACGGCACCGTGGTGGCCTTCGCAATCGGCACCGCGTTGTTCACCACCATCGCGGTGGGCCTGTTGCCGTCGCTTCGCGCGGCACGGCCGGATCTCGTGAACGACTTGAAGGAGGCCGGCCGGGGTCTGTCGCTCGGGCGCGGCGGCCAGCGGCTGCAGACCGTGCTGGCGATTTCGCAAGTCGCGCTCTGCTTTGGCCTGCTGGTCGGCGCCAATCTCATGGTGAGGAGCTTTCTTGCCATGCAGCGTGCCGACCTCGGCTTCGATCATCGGCCGATTCTCTCGGCACGCGGGTACCTCGCCGGCGATGCCTACGACGAAATGCCGGCACGAGCGGCGTTCTATCGCCGCGTGGTCGAGACCCTCGCGGCGCTGCCTGGCGCGACGTCCGCCGCCCTCACCACGAGCATTCCCGGCGACGATGGTGGCGCGGAGCGGCGGTTGGTGATCGACGGGCGCACGCGAGAAGGCGATGAGGTCAACGTGCAGTCGATCGGCATCTCGCCGGCGCTGTTCGAGACCATCGGCTTGCCGCTCGTCGCGGGTCGGACCTTTACCGATCAGGAGACCGGGAACCCCGACGCCAACGTGGCCCTGGTCAACCTGCGGCTCGCAGCGCGCCTGTGGCCCGACAGCAGCCCGATTGATCGCCGCATCGGGTTCCGGTTCGGCGACGACATCCAATGGCTGCGCGTGGTCGGCGTGGCGCCCGACGTGCACTACGAGGAGATCGGCGAGGACACCGAGCAATCGCGACTGAACGTGTATGTTCCGTACGGGATGGACGGATCACGCTCGCTGGCGATGCTGGTGCGCGCGCAGGGGTCGCCTGACGCGCTCGTCGCGCCGGCGCGAGAAGCCCTGCAGCGTATCGGTCCGACCTTCCCGATCTACCGGTTGATGCCGATGCGCGAACTGCGCCGTTACACGACGTGGGAACAGGAGTTTTTCGGCGACTTGATGGCGACCTTCGCGGCGTTCGCGATGCTGCTCGCCTGCCTCGGTATTTATGCGCTGATCTCGTATTCGGTCGGCCGCCGGTCGCGCGAGATCGGCGTGCGGCTCGCGCTCGGCGCGCGTCCCGCGGATGTCACCGCCATGCTGTTGCGCGAGACGGTCAAGGTCGGGGGAACCGGCCTGCTGGCCGGCCTGGTGCTGGCCTTGATGATCGCCCGCGGGCTGGTGGGCTCGTTGTACGGCGTGGCCGTCGATGCGTGGCTCTTCGCCTCGATGGCGGCGCCGCTCGCGCTGGCGATTCTGGCGGCGACGTGGCTGCCGGCGCGCCGCGCGGCGCGCGTGGAGCCTACGGTCGCCCTGCGCGACGAGTGATCGCTAAGTTGGGGTCAGGCTTCGAAAATTAGCATTTCGCTAAGTCGGGGTCAGGCCACCGCAGTTTCGAGGCTCCCGGCACGTCGAGACGATCCCAGTGTCAATCGCGAACAAGCCGATAGCTTCCTGTTTGATTGACGATTCGACTGATCGTAGTGGGATGAAGTTCCAGGTAGTTCGCGATCTCTGTCAACAGATATCCATGAACGACATGAGCGCGAAGGATGGTTTGGCGGCGTTCGGCACGCTTGACGCCCGCGAACACCTCCGAGAGTGGCGGCCGGGCAAGGGCGCGAAAGGATCTTGGCAACGCCGCCCGATATAACGTTGCCCCGATGACTCCGCGAACGCGCTTTTTGAATTCGTACGGGCCTTCGGCCGCGGCGCGCACCAAGTCTGGGTATTCCTCGGGGTCCTTCCTGACATGTTCGGCCAGCAGTCGCCGCGATTCATCAAGGGATTCGGATTGAAACAGCGATCTGAGCCACGTTAACGTCAAGAAATGTGGCGACGCCTTGCCCATTGTCGCGTTATAGCTACTCCATGACCAGTCCCCGGCGTCACTGACGAGGTTTGCGGCAACCGGATTGCGCAGTACGTATCCGATTGCGTTTCGGAGGTAGACGGTGTCGTCGATGAGGAGTCCGGTATAGCGACCTTCCAGGACGTGCCCGGTCGTTCGGTGACGCCAGTTCTCGTACTGCGTATAGAGACCGTCGATGTGCTGCATCACGTTCGCGATGTTGGCGCGCGGAGTGTGGATCACCTTGTGAAAGTGATTGCCCATCAGGGAATAGGCGTAGCATTCAGCGCCAAACTTCTTCAGAGCCGCAGCAACAATCTTGAGGAACCGCCTTCGGTCGATATCGTCGATGAAGATCGGCGCCTTTCGGTTACCTCGCGCCATGACGTGATAGATGGCGCCGCAGAATACGATTCGGTGCTTTCTGGCCATGCTTCGTTTGATACAAACGGAGGGCCCATCACCAACCGCCGAAAATCGGCGACATTCTGAGGACACCGCTCAGGATCGTCGAAATTTCTGCGGTGATCACGAGCCGCGGACATTGCATTGTTTGACACGCGGTCCGCAGCTATCGCAATTCGCTGACGTTCGAGCTTGACCCCAACTTAGAGATTCGCTAAGTTTCGCCGCCTGACCCCAACTTAGCGATTCGCTAAATTTCGCGGCCTGACCCCAACTTAGCGGGACGAGTGAAGTGGCGGCGGAGCTGCTCGATCTCGGCGCGCACGGCGCATTCTTCGACGTGGTCGTTGACGAGCCCCATCGCCTGCATGAAGGCATAACAGGTGGTGGGGCCGACGAAGGTCCAGCCGCGTTTCTTCAGGTCCTTCGACATTGCGATCGACTGCGGCGTGGTGCTCATCTTCATCAGCTGCGCCGGCGTCAGCCGTGTGGGCCGCGCCGACGCCTCTGGCTCCCACGACCAGAAATAGGCGGCGAGGGATCCCTGTTCTTCGATCAGCGCGAGCGCGCGTGTGGCGTTATTGATCGTCGATTCGATCTTGCCGCGATGACGGACGATACCGGCGTCTTTCAGGAGGCGCTGCACGTCGCGGGCGGTGAACCGCGCCACCGTCCGCGGATCGAAATCCTTGAACGCACGCCGAAAGTTCTCCCGCTTGCGGAGGATGGTGATCCAGCTGAGTCCCGATTGAAAACCTTCGAGACAGATCTTCTCGAACAGCCGGCGGTCGTCGGTGACCGGCCGTCCCCATTCACGGTCGTGATAACCGACGTAGAGCTCGTCGGTGCCCGGCCACGCACACCGCTTCATTTCTTGCGTGCCTTCGCGGTGCCCTTCTTGGCGGAGTTCGGCGCGGCCTGTGCCGCTTCCGCTTCGAGCGCGGCCTTCATCTTCCCGAACTCGGCACGGGTCTTCGGATCGACCTCGGGAAAGCGTGGATCGAGCGACTGGATGGCGTCGATGATCACGGACGACACGACGATCCGCGTGAACCACTTCCGATCCGCCGGCACCACGTACCACGGCGCCCACTCGGTGGCGGTGTGCCGGATCATGTCCTCGTAGGCCGACATGTATTCCGTGAAGTAGGCACGCTCGCCGACGTCGGCGGGCGAGAACTTCCAGTGCTTTTCGGGCTCGTCGAGCCGGGTCAGGAAGCGCTCACGCTGCTCCTCCTTCGAGACGTGCAGGAAGAACTTGCGAATCACCACGCCCTGCCGCGTCAGGTAGCGTTCGAACGCGTTGATGTCTTCAAATCGCTCGCGCCAGATGTTCTTGGTCACCAGCTCGCGCGGCAGCTGCTGGCGAGACAGGATGTTCTGGTGGACCCGGACGACGAGCGTTTCCTCGTAGTACGAGCGATTGAAGATGCCGATGTGGCCGCGACGCGGCAGCGCGCGCGTGGTGCGCCACAGGAAATCGTGATCGAGCTCCTCGGTGGACGGCGACTTGAAGGCGTGCACCTCGCAGCCCTGCGGGTTGACGCCGCTCATCACATGCTTGATGGTGCCGTCCTTGCCGGCGGCATCCATGGCCTGGAAGATCAGCAACACCGACCAGCGGTCCTGCGCGTAGAGGCGCTCCTGCAGCGCGGACATCCGCTTACAGCCCTGCTTCAACACCTGGTCCGAGATCGGCTTGAGCCGCTTGCCCCAGCTATCGGCCGGATCGATGTCCTTCAAGCGGAAGCGCGCGCCATTGGCGATGCGGTAACGCGCGGCCAGGTCTGCGGGCGACGGAATGATCATGTGGGCCGATCCTACTCCGACTTCTTCAGCAGCGTCCTGGCTGCGAATGCCAGCGACGCGATCATGATGACTATGCCGATGGCGTGCGTCGCGCGGCCAATGCCCTGATCGAGGTGGATCATTCCGAGCTGGGTGAGGAGGTATTCCCAGTCGTGGCCCTCGACTTCGGCACCGGTCCTGCCGCCGAGCAGCACCAGTTGCAGCGCGCGCGAATCGGCGACGTACGGCGCGAGGTCGACGAGATTCTGTCCCGCCCACCAGGTGCAGATTGCGGCGCCGAACGGCTGTGGCGGATCCTGGCGCATGAAGCCGACCGCCGCGATGACCGGGATCAGAAACTGCAGAAGGCTGCCGCCGAGCACCGACATGAACCGGCCGAAGATCGCGAAGATAAAGTGGCCGGCCTCATGAAAGATCAGATCCGGCAGGTGCAGGAACGAATCCATCGCGTCCGGGCTGATCGGTGTTTGCGCGAACTGCACCGTCCAGATTGCGAGCCCCACGAGCAACGCGATACGCGACCATCTGGTGACGCTGCTCAGCGCTTCGTCTTCGATGCCGGCCACCCGCGCATGGTACCCGAACGAGGCATAATGACACTCTCGTGTCAGTGAAATCCGCCAAGGACGCGCTGATCGGCGCGTTCTGGGGTCACCCCTTCTATCGCGCCGCGCTCCAGCCGTTCGATCGTTGGCGGATCGAGCCTGCGCCGACGGCCGCATTCGATCCGCGCCGCATTCCGCTCAACAAGGTCTGCCGCGTCGCCGATGCCGGCAACGCGCTCTGGCGCCAGGGCTACACCGACCTGGGTTTTCCAGGAGGAACAGACACCTTTCACCGCAAGATCTGGGAATTCAACCAGGCGCTCTACGGCCTGCGGATGCTGAGGCGCCTGGCGCCGGACAGCACGGCGCTGGGCATCGGCTGCGGTCACGAGGAGCTGATGTACTTCCTCGCCAATCGCATCGCACGGGTCGTGGCGACCGACCTCTATGAAGGGTCCTACCTCGGCGGCGAAAGCGCGGCCGACGTGCTCGACCATCCGGACAAGTACGCGCCGTTCACGTACCGCGCCGATCATCTCGAGGTCCGGCGCATGGACGGCCTGTCGCTCAACGCCGCTGACAGATCGTTCGACATCGTGTTCTGCCTGTCATCGATCGAGCACTTCGGCCGGCGGCGCGACAAGCTTCAGGCGCTGAAGGAAATGTTCAGGGTGCTCAAACCCGGTGGGGTGGCGGTGGTGACGACCGAGCTCGTCCTGAATCGTCTTGGCCTCGGCACCCAGTATTTTTCAGCCAGCACGCTGGCCTCGTTGACTAGAGAGGCCGGTTTCGTGATGGACGAGCCGCTCGATCTACGCGTCGAGCAGGAACACGCTGCGCGGCCGCTGGCCTTGCCGATGGATGCGTTCATGTCACCACACGTCATCCTGCGCAACTTCAATACCATCTACACATCAGTGTCGATGTTCCTGTTGAAGCCGTCCGCGGCCGCCGGGAACGCGCTCATTGGGGATGAAGTGCCGATTCAGCTCGAGCCTCATCGCTATGTGGCGGAGATGAGGCTGAACGCTGCTCCGCGCGTAAGGCCCGGGCACCCGTTCACCATTGCCGCGACTATTCGCAACCTAGGCAACGTGACCTGGTATGCCAATCCGTCACGCAGCCACCAGGTGCGAGCCGGCGGCTGGCTCAGCACGCGTGACGGGCGGAATCTCACGGGTGAGCCGGTTCGTTTCGATCTCCCCGGCCATGTTCGGCCCGGTGAGCAGGTCACGTTGCCGATCACGATGGTCGCACCGCCGGACGTTGGCGAGCTTCAACTGAGTCTCGGCCTGGTCAAGGAGCTGTGTTTCTGGTTTCGCGATCACGGGTCACCGGACGCTACCACCACGATCGAGTACGAACGCTAGCCTCAGCGGCACCGCTAGATCGCCGAGCTGTCTAGCAGCAGGTTGCTGAAAAACGTAACGTAGGGGCGGGTCTTCAGACCCGCCCGCTTGAAAGGCGGGACTGAAGTCCCGCCTTTACGTGCCGTGATGCGGCGCGGGCGCGAGAACCGCGAGCACGAGCAGCCGGTGTTGCCCCGTGTTCTTCACGCCGTGCGCAACATTTTCGGGAGCCACCAGGAGATCGCCTTGCTTCATCGCCAATTCCTGTCCGGCAAGCAGGAACAGCCCGGTCCCTTCAATGACGTAATAGACCTTGTCCTGGCCGGCATGGGCGTGCAGCGCGTGCTCCTGCCCGGGCTCGAAGGCGTTGAGGCCGACCAGCAATCGCGGCGACTCGAAGATGGTCGACTTGCCCATCTTCTGCGGGGAGTAAGCGGCGTGATCCTGCGGGTGGACGATCGACGGATGAGTCATAGGCAGTCGGCAGTCAACAGTCGGCAGTTAACGGTTCAGTCCACAGTCGGCAGTTGGCAGTCATGGCTTGCGCGCCGCCATGTTGAGCCGCCAGTAGTCGAGGGTGAATGGCGGATCTTCTTTGGCCGACAGCTCCGTCACCTGGTCGATGAACGCCTGCTTCAATTCTGGTGTCGGCAGCAGCGCGAGATGCGGATGGTAGATCACCGTGGTCACGAACTCGCGATAGTCGACCTCGGTGGCGAGCGTCGTCGGCGCCTCTTCGAGGCTGGTGTCGACGTCCACGAAGCCGGCGGCGCGCAGGCGGGCCGCGGTGACCTCGGCACTCGCGAACTCCCACGGCCCCGGCCAGCCGGCGAAGTAGCGGGCGAAGGGTTCGGCGCGCATCAGCGTGTTCGCGAGCTGATGGGCGCGGGCGAGATTTGGCCCGCCGCCGCACTGGGCGTGCAGCCGGCCACCCGGCCGCAGCGCGCCGAAGATGCCGGCGAACAGCGCCGGGTGATCCTTGATCCAATGAAATGTGGCGGTGCTGAACACCAGGTCGGCGGCATTCGAGAACGGCAAGTCTGGCAGCGAGACGTGTGCGTAGATCACGCGCGGCCCGTAGACGGGGCGCAGGTTGGTGCGGGCCGTCAGCAGCATGTTCCACGACCGATCGATGGCGACCAGGCGTCCGCCGGGCAACCGCTCCATCAGCGCGCCGGTGAGGCGGCCGCTGCCGCAGCCGGCATCGATGGCCAGCTCGTTGCCGCGCACCTCGAGACGGGCCAACACCTTCTCACCCCAGCTCGTTTGGGGACCGGAAACCTTGTGATAGGCCGTTGCGTTCCAATCAGTCATCAGTCGAGAGTCGACAGTTAAGAGTTCAGTCGGCAGTTGACCAGTCAGCAGTTCGGATTAGGATCTTACCCCTATGTCGTTTCCGGCGACCCGGTTGTCGGTGGTCGAGCGCACGCGCAGCGGCGACGAGGAAACCCGTCGCGTGGCGCTGGCGGCGATCATCGAGGCGTACTGGAAACCTGTCTACAAGCACCTCCGCGTCAAATGGTCGCTGTCGCCGGACGAAGCTGCGGACCTGACGCAGGAGTTCTTCACCTCCACGCTCGAAAAAGAGGTGATCGAAAAGTACGAGCCAGCGCGGGCGCGGTTCCGGACCTACCTGCGGATGTGCCTCGACGGCTTTGCCGGTAACGCGCGAAAGGCTGAACGGCGCCTCAAGCGCGGCGGCGGGGTAACGACCGTTCCGCTCGACTTCGAAACCGCTGAAGGCGAGATCGTGACGCATGAGCCGGCAGTGGATGCCGACCTCGACGAGCTGTTCTATCGCGAGTGGGTGCGCGCGCTGCTGGAACGATCCGTCGCGGACTTGCAGCGGGCCGCGGACGCATCGGGACGTCCGGTGATGTTCGAGGTGTTCACGCGCTACGACCTGATCGACGACAGCGAGACCCGCCCGACCTATGCGGCCATCGCGCGCGATCTCGGCTTGACAGCCGCGACCGTGACCAATCACCTGGCCGCGATGCGGCGGCAGTTTCGCGCGATCGTGCTCGAACGGTTGCGCGAGCTGACGTCGAGCGAAGAAGAGTGGGAAACGGAAGCGGCGCGCCTGTTAGGTCATCGGCCACAGATTCACACCGATTAGACACAGACCGGCATGATCTCCGATCGTGGAATCGAGCGACTTCGTGAAGCGGCGGCGTGGCCGGAGCTTGATGCCCGCTATGAAATCACCGGCGTGGCCGGGCGGGGCGGCATGGGCACGGTCTACGTGGCCCATGATCGTGTGCTCGAGCGAGACGTGGCCGTGAAGGTCCTCGACGTGGCCGATCGCAAGGGCTCACGGGCCGCACGGTTGCAGCGCGAGGCGCACATTCTCGCCCGTCTCGATCATCCGGGCATCGTGCCGATTCACGACGCCGGCGATCTGCCCGACGGGCGCACGTTCTACGTGATGAAGCTGGTCAAGGGCCGCCGGCTCGACGACCTCGTGACGGACCAGTCGTCACAATCCGATCGCCTCAATGCGTTCGCCCGCGTCCTAGATGCGATCGCCTTCGCCCATGCGCACGGCGTGGTGCACCGCGATCTCAAGCCGGAGAACGTCATGATCGGCAGCTTCGGCGAGGTCTACGTGATGGACTGGGGCGTTGCCCAGGACCACTCCGCCGACGGCGATGCGGCGATTGTCGGGACGCCCGGATTCATGCCGCCCGAACAGGAGCGGCCGCGTGAGCGCGTCGATGCGCGGGCCGACATCTTCGCGCTCGGCGCGATGCTGGCGCAGTTGATCGGCGACGAGGCGCCGCCGGCGCTTCGTGCGGTTGCCGAGAAAGCGCGGCAGCCGGAGGCCGCTAGCCGCTACCAGACGGTCGAGGCGATGGCCGCCGACCTGGCGCGGTTTCGGAACCAGGATCCGGTCGAGGCCTACCGGGAATCGACCGTCGAGCGCATGGTGCGCTTGTACCGCCGGTACGAACTGCCGGTCCTGTTGCTGATTGCCTACATCGTCATGCGGTTCGTGGTATTGGTGTGGCGCGGCATTTGATCGTACAGAGGCGTGCGGCTCGTGTTGAAACAGTCTGTCAGGGGGACAGATGAGCAAACCGGTATTCGCAATGCTGCTTGGCGGAATCCTCGGAGTGTTCGACGGGCTGACCGCGCTGGTGTCTGGAGGTCCGGAGATCCCGTCACAGATCGGAACGATCGTGGCAGGCTCGACGTTCAAGGGCGTCGTCGCGGGCCTGATCGTCGGCTTGGTGGCTCGAAAGACCCAGGCGGCCGGCATTCTCGTCGCGGTGGGACTGGCGGTCGGCGCGCTATTCGCATACCTCGTGACGATCGGCACTCCGTACTTCTGGGAGATCGTGCTGCCCGGATCGATTGTTGGCTTGATCGTCGGTTTCGCGACGGCGAGGTACCGCGGCCCGCAAACCGCCAGGACCAGCTAATAGTTCCAGGTTCTGAAGGCGAGCATGCCCCAAGCCGAGAGGTAACCCGCGACGATCAACGACGCCACCGAGACCAGCAGCGCGTAGGCGCGCAGCCACTTGCCGGCGGCGCTCATCAACGCGTCGACCGTGAAGAGGAAGGCGACGATCGCGGCGGCGGGCATCAGGATCGAGCCGACGAAAATCGCCTCGGTCCACACGTTGCGCGTCCCGAGCGTGGCACTCGACGAGCTCATGACGCCGATCACCGGCAGCAGCAGCCCGATGCTGCAGCACAGCAGCGACACCTTCAGCCACCAGAATCCCTTCGGCTCCGCTCGGCGGGCGTGCACGATCCACGGCACCATCATCAGCAGCGGCGTGAGCATGATGGCCGCCGAGGCCAGCACCGTCCAGCGCACGCTATCCACGCGCAGGCGGGACTTGCGCTCGGCATAAAAGCCGCCGCCGGTCAGCACCATCGTCCCGGCTTCATCGGTCGCGAACGCGCGCGTCGGCTCGGGATTGGCGTCGAGGCGGAACAGGTTGTCGGAGACGGGAATCAACGGCACCGCCTCTCCAAACACCGGTGTGGCCCGCAATCGCTTGCCCTCGACCGTGATGGTCTGGCCGCCCACCAGCCACTCGAGGAATGCGGCGGCCTGGTTGCGCGGGTTCGCCTGGTGGTAATAGCCCTCGTACTCGCGCAGGGTGGCCTCAGGGACGTCGGATTCCATTTTTGGCGGCGGCTCGACGTCGGCTTTCAGGTACCTGACGGCCAGCTGCGAGATGCGGCGAATCGCTTCGCCCGAGTGCGTCGAGTTCAGCAGCACGACATACCCGGCGTCGCGCGACGTCGAATAAGCGAACGACGACACGAAGCCCTCGATGCCGCCGCTGTGGCCGAGCATCGGAAAGCCGTCGACGAACGAGTTGCCGAGTCCGGTGCCGTAGCCGGAGCGGAGTCCCGCCTGCGAGGCCAGCGACGTGGTCGGGTGCTCCATGTTGCTCAGGTACTCGGGATCGATCACCAGGTCTTCTGCAGTCTCGCCCCAGTTCAACAGGAGGTGCACGAACTTGCCGAGGTCGGCCGGCGTGGTGTGCAGATTACCGGCTGGCCGATGGTAAATCTGCGAGTACGGCACCGGCGGGCCGGTGCGCGCCTCATAGCCTTTCGCGAGCTTCGGATAGTCGGCCTCGCTCAACCGAAAGCTGCTTTCGGTCATGCCTGATGGCTTGAAGACGTGCTCGGCGATGCGGTCTTCGTACTTTTCGCCGGTGACCTTTTCGAGCACGTAGCCCGCGACCCCGTAACCGGGGTTCGAATACGACATGCGTGTGCCGGGCTTCCACCGCACGACACGCGAACCCGGATTGAGGCGCAGCATGTCCACGAGCGGCATGTCGGCCGGATGCGACACGTTGTAGATCTCGTTGAAGTGCATGTCGTCGAAGCCGGCGGTGTGCTGGAGCACGTGAATCAGCCGGACCGGTTCCTCGAGGACCCAGGCGTTGTCGATCTTCACCTCTGGTGCGAGCTCGACGACCGGCGTGTTGAGATCGATCTCGCCGTCCTCGTAGAGCTGCACGAGCGCCCCGGCCACGAACGTCTTGCTGATCGAGCCGGCACGGAAGTGGGTGTCGGCAGTGACGGGCGTGCGCGCGTCGCGATCGGCTAACCCCACGCCGCCCGCCCATTCCACGCCGTTCGACCGGACGAGCGCGAGGCCGGCGCCGGGCACGCCGGTGTCGTCCAACACCTTCTGCACCGCGGATTTGAATTCATCGACTGTCTTAGGGTGAGGATCGTTTGCGGGCGCCTGGCCGCCGGCCGTCGAACAGTTTGCGCAGGCGACACAGACAACGAGCACGGCGATGATCAAGGCTGCACGCATTTTGAAGGTTAAAACTATACTCATCCGGTGTCTGCTTTTTTTCAGATTCGTAAGAAGGTTCACTGGTCCGACACTGATGCGGCCGGCGTCGTCTGGTTTCCGAACTTCTTGCGCTGGTTTGAAGACGCCGAGGAAGAAATGTTCGTGTCGCTTGGGCGATCGCGCCAGTCGTTGCTCGACTCTCATCGTTTCAGCATGCCTCGCGTAGAGGTGCAATCGAAGTTCAGGGCTCCGGCCCGGGCTGGGCAGATCGTTCGCGTCGGCATCAACACGACCATCGAGAATCCGCGGCGCCTGCATCACGCGTTTGAGATTCGCGACGATCAATCCGACAGCCTGCTGGCCGAAGGATTCGTGCGTGTCGCGTGCGTGGATTCATCGACGTGGGGGGCACGCGACCTTCCAGAGGACGTCCTGCGGCTGGTCTCGGGGTTGTCCGATCTTGCCGAGCGGCAGGCGCGCGGGTCGGTCGAGTTGCCATGGACGTAGCCAAGCCACCGGTGCGCCGGACGGGCGCCGAGATTGGTTCTGATGCGCTTCGCGTCGAGCTCGACACCGAGCGCAAGATTCGCACGCGCAACAAGCTGTACTATCGATTCAACCACTGGCCGATCTGGATCTTCGTGTTCTTCATCGCGCCGGGCCCGCTCACGTTCGATCTGTTCGAACGTGGCTTCGATCAGCGGCTGCTGATCTGGCTCGGTGCAGTGCTGGTTGGGACTGGCATCGCCGGACTGCTTGGCAAGCTGCCGGGATGTGAGCCAGCCCCGTACATCATCCGGTTCACCGAGGATCGTCCCAACCCGCTTTACCGTCGCATTTGCTACACCACGGCCTGGGGTGAGGTCGTCGCATTCGCCGTGCTCAATGCCGGCGGCTTGTTCTACGCAATCGTCACGGGCGAGTGGCAGCTCAAGCAGATGTACGAGTGGTTCTACTTTCCAATCGCCGGAACCATGTGGACCCTTGGCGCGCTGGGCATGTTGCCGCGAGTGAAGGCCTCAACGAAAGGTGAAGGCCACGAGCGCCGCTACTTCTACGGCTCGGTGTGGGCCGTCACCATCGCGCAGCCTGTGCTGTGGTTCATGTGGAAGGCGCTGCCGAGAAGCACGACATTGGACATCCTGAAGCTTGTCGTGTTCGTCGGGATCCTCGTCTTCGTCGGCAACCTCGCAAGGCTCGGCCTGCTCCCGCGCACACGGCCGATCGTCCCGGGTGAGCTCGCCGTTTCAGATTGAGCGAGCCGCGAATGAAAGGTCATGAAGGTTGGGACGACTACGCGCCGTATTACGACTGGGAGAACCGGCAGACCGTCGGACGGCGCGACATCCCGTTCTGGCGGCGCATGGCATCGCGCGTCGACGGGCCGATCCTCGAGTTGGGCTGTGGCACCGGCCGCGTCGCAGTGCCGGTAGCGCGTGACGGCGCCACCGTCGTCGGCATCGATCGATCCGACTCGATGCTCGCCCGTGCGCGGATGCGCGTGCGGCGGGCGCAGCTGCAGTCGCGCATCACGTTGATCCGCGGCGACATCCGGCACTTGCCCTTTCCCGACCAATCATTTCAGCTCGTGATGGCCCCGTACGGCATCCTGCAGTCGCTGCTCGACGAGAAACTGTTGTCAGACACCCTGAAGGACGTACGCCGGGTGCTCGCGAAGAAGGGCACGTTCGGCCTCGAGCTCGTTGCCGATCTGCCGGCGTGGGAGGAGTACGCGAACCGCACCACGCTGCGCGGTGCGCGTGGGCCTCACGGCAAGCCGATCGCGCTCATCGAAAGCGTGAAGCAGGATCGCCGCAATCACATCACGAGGTTCGTTCAGACCTTCGTCGAGGGCCGTGACAAAGGAGCCACACGCAACACTTTCTCGATTGCGTTTCGAACGCTCAACGTCCCGCAAATGGTGCAGCGACTGGAGAAAGCGGGACTGGAGGTTACGGCGCTGCTCGGCGATTACCAGGGCGGGCCGTGGGATCTTCGCGCCGAGGCCTGGATTATCCTCGCGCGCCCGACGGCTCGTTCGCAACGTGCGTCGAGGACATGACCGATAGCGGATCGGATCAGGGCGCCACGCGAACCGGCCCCGGGAACAGGGAGAAGTAAGGGAAGAAATTGAGCAGTTCGCTGATGCCGCCGGGGCCGATCTGAAACACGCGGAGCGGTCCGCCCTGGCGGTTGGTGCCCGTGATGATTTCGGCGAGCCCATCGCCCGTGACGTCTGTGCTGCCAACGTACACGCCATCGCAGTCCACGGGATTGACAGTCTCGAACTGGTTGACGTCGCACCACATCGAATCGTAGGCGTAGAAGCTCGCGAGGCTGGCGAGTGCACCGTCAGTGAAGCTGAACGCCTGCACATGCGGTCCGCCACCTGGGCCCGCGCCCGTGATGATGTCCTCGAAGCCGTCACCGTTCACATCAGCCGCCGCGACACGCACTGGACCCCTGAACGTATCAATGTATGGGAAGAAGCTGGTCACTTCACTGACCGCGGTCGAGTTGACTTGGAAGACGCGCACAGGACCGCCCGCACGCGTCGTGCCGGTGATGATTTCCGCGCGACCGTCGCCCGTCACATCGCCACTCGAGACCATGATCCCGCCCGTAAAGGTCGGTGCATACGCGAAGAAACTCGCGATCTCGGTGACGCCGCCAGCCAGACTGAACGCGCGCACATGCGGGCCGACACCTGAGCCCGCTCCGGTGATGATGTCGACGATGCCATCGCCATTTACGTCGCCCGCCGCGACGCGCACACCGCCCGCAGATTCCGGGTCATAGGCCAGGAAACTCGCGATCTCCACGACGTCCCCACCGGGCTCGATGCTGAAGGCGCGCACCTGCGGCTGTGCACCTTGTCCGGCTCCCGCGATGACGTCTGCCTGCCCATCTCCGTTCACGTCGCCGCACGCCACAAAAGCGTCGCCGTGGAATTGCGGGTCGAAGGCGTAGAAGCTGGCGAGGGACGTCACGGTGCCGCCCGCCAGGCTCCAGACCTGCACATGTGGATCGCCGCCCGGTCCGGCTCCGGTCACGATGTCGTTCAGACCGTCACCGTTCACGTCGCACTTCACACTGATGCGGATCGTCGTACTCATCGTGGCGCTGTTGTTAGCCGGATTCGGGTCACCGGTCTCACTGAGAACGGTCGCCACGTTGGTGATTGCCGGAGGAGCCGCGGTTCCCGCCGCTACGGTGTAGGTTGCGGCGATGGTTCGCGTAGTACCAGGCGCCATCGTTCCCAGGTCGCAGGGGAAGATGGTCGTGCAGTCGCCGCTGGTCGACACCCAGGTTAATCCAGCCGGCGTCGGATCGTCGACCCTGACTCCTGTCGCGTCAGACGGTCCGGCGTTGGCGACCGTGACCGCATAGGTCACTTGCTGACCAGGAACGGAAGTCGTCGGCCCGGTCTTGGTGATCGATAGATCTGCGAACTGCGCGACGGTCGTCACCACGCTGGCGCGGTTGTTGTCAGGAATGGGATCGAAGGGTTCGCTCAACGCGAGCGCTATGACGACCAACGTCGCAGGACCGGGATAGTCCGGCGGAGGGGCAAGCGTCGCGATCACTTCGCGGACCTCGCCCGGCGCGAGCGGTCCGAGCTCGCAGGGAAGGCTCGAGCATGCACCACTGATGGTCACCGGCACGAAGTTGCGCGGCGTCGGCATGAGCAGAGTCGTGCTGTTGGACTGCGAGGGTCCCACATTGGCGACCGTGATCACGTAGTCCGCTGAAGTGCCCGGGGCCAGGAACGGAGGACCGGCTTGCGTGACCTGGGTGTCGGCCAGGGCCGCCAAACCCACGGTGCTCGTGTCGGTGTTGTTCGTGCTATCGGGATCCATCGTGCCGAGGGCGACCGCCACCGTCGCGCTGTTGACGAGCGGACCGCTAGCGCCAGGCGCGACAAGACCAGTCGCAACGAACGTGGCGGTCCCGCCGGCGAGGAGATCGACCGTCGCGGCGATCGTCCCTGTGCCCGACGGTGAGGTGCATTGCGATCCGCTGCTGGCGGTGCACGTCCAGGTCACGCCCGTGAACGGCGCCGGGAACGAGTCGGTGACGGAAGCCCCCATCGCAGGGCTGGGGCCATTGTTGACGACGCCGACGGTCCACGTGAATGAAGCGCCCGCTGCGGCGACGGGAGCGCTCGGCGTTGTCGTCAACGAGAGGTCGGCAATGATCGACGATGTCAGCGTAGCGGTTCCGGTATCGTTGTCCGCATTCGGATCGACCGGTGTGCTCGACTGGCGCGTCGCCGTATTGATCACGGTGCCTGGTTCCGTGACGCGGCCCGTCACCGTCAATGTCTCGGTCCGGGTCACCGGCAAGGCGCCCAGTGTCCAGATGCCCGTTCCCTCGTCGTAGCTGCCCTGTGATGCGCTCGCCGATACGAACGCAACACCAGCGGGCAGCACGTCGCTGACCTCGGCGCTCGCGGCGTCGTTGGGACCGAGGTTGGTGACGGCAATCGTGTAGGTCACGAGCGCCCCGACACCAGGTGCCGCGTCGCTCACCGCCTTGGTCACTCGAAGGTCCGCCGCAGGCGCGGCATTGACCGACTCGGCATCGCTGTTGTTGATCGGGTTCGGATCGATCTGGTCCTGCGACACCATGGCAGCGTTGTTCGCGAGCGCGCCCGGCTGCTCGACCCTTGCCATCAGCGTCAGCGTCGCCGG